>NZ_JBHLZP010000006.1:0-53640 GCF_042429965.1 Actinoallomurus acaciae | reverse complement strand
TCGATCTTCCCCGGACCACCATCCGACCGCTACAGCCGACCCCGGATCAGACCCCGAAATTAAGCAACAGCCACACCGTGGAGCTGGCCATTCCGAAGCTGCGGTCTGGCTCGTACTTCCCCGACTGGCTGCTGGAACGCCGCCGCAGGGCCGAGCAAGCGCTGGTCTCGGTAGTGGCGACCTCCTATCTGCTGGGGGTGTCCACCCGGCGGGTGGACAAGCTGGTGGACCAGCTCGGTATCAAGGGCATCTCCAAGAGCCAGGTGAGCCAGATGAGCAAGGTCTTGGACGCCCAGGTGACCGCGTTCCGGAACCGGGCGTTGGACGGTGGCCCGTACTCCTTCGTGTGGATGGACGCGCTCACGCAGAAGGTCCGTGAGGGCGGCCGGACCGTCAACGTCCACGTCCTGGTGGCGACCGGGGTGAACGCTGATGGGCACCGGGAGATCCTCGGGCTCGAGGTCACCTCATCCGAGGACGGCGCCGGCTGGCTGGCGTTCTTGCGCGGCCTGGTCGCCCGCGGCCTGTCCGGAGTCCAACTCGTCATCTCCGATGCCCACCGCGGTCTGGTCGAGGCGATCGGATCGACTCTGCCCGGGGCTGCCTGGCAGCGGTGCCGCACCCACTACCTGCGGAACCTGCTCACCAAGGTACCCAAGTCCGCCCAGCCGTGGGTCGCGACCCTGGTACGCACCATCTTCGACCAGCCCGCCGCCGAGGAAGTCCACGCCCAGCACGCCCGCGTCGTGGACAGTTTGGAAGCCAAGCATCCCGACGCGGCAGCGCATCTGGACGAGGCCAGGGCCGACCTGCTGGCCTTCACCGGCTTCCCGCGCGAAATCTGGCGGCAGATCTGGTCCAACAACCCCCAAGAACGACTGAACAAAGAGATCCGCCGACGCACCGACGTCGTCGGGATCTTCCCCGACCGCGGCGCGATCATCCGCCTGGTCGGCGCCGTGCTGATGGAACAAACCGACGAATGGACCGAAGCCCGCCGCTACATGGGCCTGGAATTCCTCGCCAAAGCACGCCTGCGCATCATCGCCGGCGACCCACCGAACGAGAACACCACCACCCAAGCAATCACCGCTTAACCTGCAACAACGGATCACGCGGAGGCCGACTCGTACACCACCTGCGTGGACGTGACCCCCGCACGAGGCTGGATCGCCAAAAGGAACCTCCAGGGCGCGCTGGTCCCAGAGTCGGCCGACCACGGACTGGGCCGCGAACGGCGACATTACGGCCGGATTCACTCGCCTGCCTCCGCTGATGAGGCCTTGCCCCACCGAGCCGTACAGGCGGCGTCGGCCGAGGCAATGCCCTGAACCACGGCAGGTCCAGCAGACCTGACCGGGCCAGCCGACGCTAGTCCAAGTTGAATTTGCCCTGCTTGATCTCTTCAACGAAGACTGCCCACGCTGAGGGTCCGAACGCCAGCGTCGGGCCGCCAGGGTCCTTGGAGTCGCGTACAAGCCGAGACCCGTTCAGCGTTGCCGCCTCGACGCAGCCTTCCCCGCCATCGCTGTGCGTGCTCTTGCGGAAGACCACCCGGGAAGTGTCACGGTCGGGCATGCGGTCCCTCTCTGCGGTCAGCGTCCCGCCCGTCGTGCGAGCAATGCCGTTGAATCGTCCGGGCTGAGCGCTGTGGCCTGCATCTGTTCGAAGGCGAGGGTGTGCGTGTGCACCTGGCCCTCGTCCTCAATGTACAGAGCACCGGTCATGCTCTCGACATAGACGACGTTCGGGAAGTACTGCTCAGGGAACTGCAGGATCGAGAATGAGCCGATGACGCCCGGATGGGCGCCGACGCTGGCCGGCATCACCTGGAGCATGACGTTCGGCAGCTCTGCCAGCTCGAGCAGGCGCTCGTACTGCGCCTGCATGACCTTTTTCCCGCCGATCTCGCGATCGAGCACCGCTTCGTCGATGATCGACCAGAACCGCAGGGGCTGGTCTCGCTCGGTCAGTACGGCTTGGCGCGCTGCGCGTACGGCCACTCTCCTGTCGACTTCGGCGGGAGGCTTGAAGCGCATCAGGGCGGCCCGGATGATGTGGCGGGCGTACTCCTCGGTCTGCAGGAGGCCGTGGATGACTCCCATGCTGTAGCAGCTCAGCGCTTCGGCTTCGGCCTCCAGGCCGATGTAGGTCGCGTAGTCGGTGCGCAGCGGTTCGGTGTCCCACCAGTCCCGTTGACGGGCGGTCCGTGCGAACGCGATCAGCGCGTCGCGTCGGCCGCCGGCGACTCCGTAGAGGTCCAGAAGGCCTTGGACCTCTGGGACGGCGACACGCCGTAGGACGTTCTCGATCCGCGACAGCTTGGTCTTGCTCCAGCCAAGCCGCTCGGCTGCCTCCTCAAGTGTCACCGCACTGGATTCGCGGAGACGGCGCAGCTCAGCGGCCAACCGGCGTTCCCGCACTGTGGGTTGCCTCGTCGACACCCGCAGCAGTCTGCCCAGCAGGGACCGCGGCGGCAACCATCTTGAGCCTCACAGCCGAGATCGATCTTGAAATTGTTTCTTGAAACAGTTGCGGATACCTTCTCACGCCCTGCACGATGCGTAGTGCAAGGAGGACGAAGCGTGAGGTCAGCGCAGGTCTTGGCCGGTCAACCGGTCACGAGCGGGCGGGTGATCTCGGCGACTGACCACTGTCCTTGCGACGCATGATTGCCAGGCTCCCGGCGGGGCGGTTCCCCCGAGCTGCTCCGCCGGTGAGGAAGCTGCGGTCCCGGCCGCCGCTCATCGAGCAGCCCCCCCCAGGCCGGGACCGCAGCCGACCATAAAGGAGCGTTCGCATGTCCATGCCACTCACCGATGCCAGTCATGACCTCGGGGATGACCGCTACGCCATGCGCTGGCGGCGCACCTTCCCGGGTCGTCCCGAGCAGGCTCAACCGGCCCGCGAGTTCGTCGCGTACCTCCTGAGCGGCTGCGCGCTCGCCGACGACGCCGTCTCGACAGTGGGAGAGTTCGTCGTCAACGCGCTCAGGCACACGCACTCCGCCCTGCCCGGCGGCCGCTTCGCCGTGGAGGTGCGGCGGTGGCCCTCCGGCATCTCCATCGGTGTAACCGACCAAGGTGGAACAAGCGAGCCCGCAGCACGCGAACCCGACCCGATGGAAGAGTCCGGACGTGGTCTGAAGACCGTCGCGGCCCTGGCCAGCCGCTGGGACTGGACCGGTGACGCGAACGGACGGACGGTCATCGCAGTCTTCGATATAGCTAATTAGGTCATATACCCACTTCTTACCTTTACCGCATAGCGCCATCACCCATTCGCCATCAGCGAGTCTGCGCACGTCGTTCAATATTCCGATGTGTCATGACCTCATAGCGCACCGCATGACGTATCAGCGTTGAGGTGCCGAAAACCCTCCCGGCAAGGTGACAGACCCACCGCCGTTAATTGCGCGGTCGCATGGAAGCAGGCGGCTCGGTCAAATCCAATGGAGGGCAAGTGTGCACATCACGTGAATTACTAGTCGATCCTGGACATAGCTCAGCGCCGCCTGAGAAAGCCGAGAACGCGGCGTACCAATTGCCTCTTGCTCCGCATCCGATCGCAGCCGAACAGGCGCGTGTGTTGGTGCGGCTCGCGTGTACCGGCTGGAAGCTCGGCGACGTCATTGACAGCGTCCTACTCGTCACGGTCGAGCTGGTCACGAATGCCATGAAGATCGGAGAAGTGTTCCGAGTCGCCGTCTCCCAGCAGGCAGGAACCGTGCTGATCGAAGTCTGGGACAGCAGCGAAGCAGCCCCCGATCGCCAGCAAGAGTCCGTCGACCGTGTGGACGGACGTGGCTTGCTGTTGGTCGAAGCCTGCTCGAAGGACTGGGGCTGGCGTCTGGAGGACCACGGCGGCAAGACCGTCTGGGCGGCCGTCGAACCTCCAGACCTCCTAGACACCTCATCCGCGATGCCGCACTCGCGCGCACGCATCTGATCAAGGCACCCATCGACTCCCGGCCCTGAGCCACTGTGGACGCCGCCGAAGCCCCCGTACGGCGCGTCCCGGGGAAGCGAGACGGCTCAGGGCCGGGCGCTGACAAAGAAAGACATCATGCTCGCCCAAGAACCCAGTGACCTGCTCAAACCGCGAGAAGCCGCCGAACTGTTCGGCGTCCGCACGACGACCATCGCCCGCTGGGCCCGCGAAGGGAAACTGACACCGCTTCGCACCCCCGGCGGCCACCGTCGCTACAGCCGAACCGCGATACACGCGCTACTGGCCGACAACCCTGAGTCCAACGCGGACTGGCAACAGATGACCCAAGACGCCGTACGGCTCTATGAGCAAGGGTGGAGCATCCGACAGGTAGCGGACCAGTTCGAGTGCAGCTACGGCGCCATGCGCCGAATCCTGATGACCCGCGTCACGTTGCGCACCCGCGGCGGCATCTACCCGACCGCCGAGTAGCCGAGGGCGCCGATGATGCCCGAACCAGAAAAAAGCCCTGGCGGTCCTGCCCCGTCCTGGCGTCCGGAACAAACCCCATCTCGGAGTGCCGCCGTGATCGCCGCAGCGACCGCTGATCCCGACGTCACCGACGAGGTCCTCGCGGAGAAGCTCGGCATTCCTCCGAAACAGGCTAGGCGGCTCTTGTGGGCCGCCCGCCGCAATGGTCGTGTCCCGCCCACTGCCGAGGACCCCGATCGAGGACTGCGTTCGGCCGCCGTCGCGATCTTCATGCGTGCCCCGGACAGCTCTAAACAGGCGATCGCTGATGAGCTCGGAATCGGTAAGCGTCGCGTCTATGGGCTGCTCCGTACCGCTGAGCTCCTCGGCGAGATCCCACCCGGCATGCGCGCCCGCATGGACCAGCGAAGCGACTGCGGGCTACCGCTCGCCTTCGTATGGACGGACGGATCGGCACCCGGAGGTAACCGTTACGGCCCCTCCGCCTGGGCGGCCATCATCCGATGGGGAGCCGGCCCGAGCGCGGAAGTACAGAAGCTGGGCGGACGCCTGCCAGAACCCAACAGCGCTCGGGCCGAACTGGCCGCCGCTATACACGCGCTACGAGCTCTGCATCGGCCCGCATGCGTCACGCTGCACTGCGATCACGACATCCTCGTCGACGGCGCAACCGCGCAAGCGAGACCGCGCGCCCACCGCGACCTGTGGGACGAGCTGCGGAAGGCCTCCGCGAGCCACCACGTCACCTGGGTGTGGGTTCGCGCGCATCATACGAGCCGAGGGAACCGCGACGCGGACTCACTCGCACGCGCCTTCCGGAAAGATTCTCGACTCGGCAAAAGCTGGCGCGAGGACCTCCGGGCTGGGCGCGTGGCGAACGTCGTGAACCACCTCGTCCACATCGGCCGGCTGAGACAGCTCACGTGGGAGTTCTCCGCCATCGGCCCACTCCACCGGCCGACACACATCGCCACCGCGGCGAGCGTCGACAACCGCATCGGAGAGCACTTCACCACTACCGGCACGGGCAGCTCAAAAGCCGCAGCCAAAACCGACGCACTCACGCGCCTGGTCGCGACTCTCGGCATCGAGTGAGCCACACGGCAGCCGATTCGAGATCGCGGCCGGTTCCCGGCCGCGCCCTGTAGACAGGGACTCCGCAAAACGACCAGGTACCGCTATGAGATGCGGCACCTACCGAACTTGAGATCTCAGCGTCCTAGCGGTAGCGGAAGGATCAGCACATCCATCAGCGGAGCATGAGGCATGGCGGGACGCAGTTCGGCCGCCTTGCGCCAGCCCCACCGGGTGTACCTCCGATAGGCGGTTGTGTTCTCCGGGCGCACGAGCAAAGTCGCCCGCTGTTCCTTTCGCGACGCGAGCAATTCGTCGTGGAGGGCATGACCAATGCCGCGGCCGGCATAGCGGGCACGGACCATGAACTCGCTGAACGCGAAGGTCCGCGTCCCGTCCTCGTCGGTGAACCCCGGCTCGACGTCGCCGACGAGCCCCTTCCACCAGGCACTATCCGGGCCGAGCGCCCATCCCCATGCCTGCCCGACCGGCTGACCATCCCGGAACGCGACGACCAGGTCGAACCCCTCACGGCCGGTGTAGATGTCGAAACGCTTCATCGGCGCGTCACCGGACTCGAAGGGGTCTCCCCGTTCGATCGCGGCCGCGTACGCCTCATGGTGGATCAGCTCCACCGTGTCCCTGATGGTTTTGGCTCCCGCAGCGTCATAGCGGCGGAACGTCAGCTCGGGCACCATCGCTCTCCCTACCTGATCTAAGCGGCCAGCGCGCGCACGGCCGCGTCGAAGCGGACGCAGAACTCCTCGGCGGAGGCTCGTTCAGCCGCTGCCCGCAGCGGGCGCAGCTCGGCGAGCGAACGCGCCGAGGTCATTTGCCCGCCGGTCATCGAAGGGAGAATCACGGCCCCTTCGGTTACGGCCAGGCCTACGTCGCCGTCGTTCAGCAGTGCGTCGGCCAGCCGCGCACGGTAGTACGCCTTGTCGCAGGTCGACCGGTCCGGGTCGTCCAGAACCGCGCGATACAGCGCGGTCGCCCGCCCGTTGTTCACCTGCTGTACGCGACTGATCGCCTCATAGCCCAGGGCTTCGTATCCAGTGATCTCCGAATCACTGACGAACATCGCCCAGGCCGGATCAGCGGCGTGCGAACCGCGTTCCAGCTCTCGGCGTGCGGTGGTGATCTGCGAACGGAACGCGATCTCGTCGCCGAGTTCCGCGTGCGCGAGCGCCTGTCGCAAGGCGATCAGGGCGTGCAGGCGTGGTGAGGGTTCATGCCGAGCGACCTCGGCGGCCCTACTCGCGAACCGCAGGGACTCTCGGGCGATCCCCCGCCGGCCCGTCACGCGCGCCAGATATGTCGACTGCTGGGCGAGGTTCGTGTACACATGCACCGCGACTACGGCGTCTTCGGCGCTACCGGCCAGCAGCTCGGCCTCCCCGTACAGTTGCCGAGCGAGCTTTTGATCGTTGCGGTCGTAGGCCGCCCAGCCGGCCGCCTCCCCCAGCTCGGCCGTCACCACAAGCAACTGCCTGCCGATACTGGTGGTGTAGTCGGACTCATCCAGCATCGCCCGAGCCCGCGCGAAATGCCGGAGCGCCTCCTCCAGCGCCGCGCCTCCACCGGCGGTCCGATAGCGACTGCGGATCTGCTCAAGACACGTCCGCAGGTAACGCACGTGCGCGGCGTCGACCCGAGTCGGCACCGGAATCGATGGCAAGGCCACACCCACCGTCAGACCTGCCGCCATCGCGTTGAAAGACCGCCGATCCACCTCGAATCCTTCCGCAAGGTTCGAGCCACTGTCTTCGCTCAGGATCGCGTCGGGATCACCGAGGATCAGCGGCAGCAGCGCCTCGCGAGGCATGCCGACTGCGTCCGCGAAACGCAGCAGCTCACGTACGTCATACAGCGTGTCCCGCCGACTCCGCTCGATCAGGCTCACCGTGGACTGAGACCAACCCTCCACGATGTTCGCGAAGTCGAGTTGGGAAAGGCCCGTCGCGGCGCGCATGATCGCTACGACCGCCCCGACGTCAAGACGCGCGAGCGCTCGTCGCATCGGCTCCGAATCCCACAGCCACCCAGGCACCGGCGTACCGGCCCCCCGCGAGGCCCGCAGGCAGGCGGCGCACAGTAAGTCCGAGCTATACCTGCTCAACGACGCCAATCGACAGGAGGGGCAAACCTGGTCACGGGCCATCCAGCGGCCCTCCATCTCGGCCAGCTTCCTCAAGGACACGGTCTTACCGCAGCCACCGTAACCACGCCCAACGGCACGGGCTATTCCAATGTGTCATGCCCGCCATCGCCGTTCCATGACGAACCAACGTTGGGCCCTGCAGAAAACGGCGACCGGTCTCCGCGCAGGGATCAGCCGCTCGCCAACACGTACAGAAGTGCTGCCAGCGTCGTGCCGCTGACGATGTCCTGCTTGTCGACCAGCTCGCGGATCTCGCTGAGCGGCACCCATTCAATCCGTTCAGATTCCCAATCTTCTTGCGGTGGCCCGACGTATGTCGCCGTGTCCGCGCGGAAGATCGTGTGTTGGCTGTCGCTGATACCAGGTGTCGGATGCGTCACCACCAATGGCCGGAGCGGACCGGGTCGCCAGCCGGTCTCCTCTTCGACCTCTCGCGCGGCCGCGGCCACCGGGTCCTCACCAGGATTGATCCCGCCGATCGGGATCTCCCAGCCCCATGCGTCGGTGATGAACCGGTGGCGCCACATCAGCAGGACACGCTGACGATCGTCAACGACGACGGCACCGGCGCCCGGTTGCGTGCGGATCAGCCGGTGTTGGAGGTGTCGGCCGCCCGAGATCTCGACGTCCGCGAGTCGGATGTCCAGCCATTCATCGCGGTACAGCTCTGTCTCGGAGTGGACTCTCCAACGCATACAGACCGCTCCTACGTGAGGTCTTCGGGCAGCGGCACCACGCTATAGGGATGTGCCGGCCTGGTGGCGTACGCGTTCGAGGAAGGCTCGAACGGCGGTCGAGTCATGCGTCTGAAGTGCCCTCGCGACCGTGACAACACGATCATGGATGCGCGCGGATTCCATGCCCTCGGCACGTTGCAGCATCTCATCGCCGATCGCGATCGCGGCCTCGGCCTCCCCGCGCTGGCTGAGGACCAGGGCGAGGGTGGCGTAGCGGTGGGCCTGGCCGCGGAGATGGGACGCTGAGGCGGTGGCGACGGCCTCTTCGGCGTAGTCCTGTGCCGCTTTAAGATCGCCGAGGCGACGCAACGCATCGGCGTGCTGCGTCTCGATCAGGCCAGGCTGCACGTAGCCGGTCTCGCGGGGTTCGCTCGCCGGGTCGATACGTGCGGCTCCTCTCTCCGCGGCGCGCATGTGGCGATGACAGGACGTGGCGTCACCGATGCGTGCGTATGCCTTCGCCTGCAACGTGTGCAGATCCGACACCAGCGCCGGCGACAGCTCACCGCGCGCCCCTCTTAACGCCGTTTCCGCGTACTGGATGACCAGGCGCAGGTTTCCCCGGTACATCGCCTGGTTGGCGAGCAGGGCGACAACGTAGCCCCCGAAGCTGCGCTGTCCGCTGGCCTTGGCCATCCGCAGGGCGTGCAGGAAGTAGCGCTGGGCCAGTGCCTGGTGGTCGGAGTCGTAGGCGCTTATCCCGGCCAACGCGACCAGGCCACCAACAGCCCGATACAACTCGCGGCCGGTGCGGTCGTCGAACGTACCGCGCAGGAGCGGGGCGGCGCGCCGGCTGAGGAACTGCACGATGCGAGGGCGCACCGGTACGCCGCCGACACGCCGGTACATCTGCTCGTAGGTGTTCCGCGCGTCCCGGATCCGATCGACGTCGCTCATGCCCACGGCCGCGGTGCCGTGGTGAGAGACGTCGATGTCGTCGGGAGGGTTCTCCCATTCGAAGACGGGTGCGATCGCTGCGGCGCCGTGGAGCGTGTTCGTCCGCTGTGAGACTCTGGTCGATTGCTTCAGGTCACCGCGCCAGAGCGCGATGGCGCTGTCGACGGTGCGGCGTAGTGGTGCATCCTCGTGGGTGGGAAGTGCGCGATTCATCCCGATGTCGGCGAGTGTCAGTGTCCGTCCGAGCTTGTGGCCGATGAGTTCGCAGATCAGCGATGGTGTATCTCCGCGTGGGATCGCGCTCTTGTCGACCCAGCGGCCGACCGACGTGTGGTCGTACTGGGTCGGCTTGCCCATTTCGCTCGTTCGCCGGTTGATACGGGAAGCGAGCCCGGCGCGGGAGATCCCGGCCTCATCGAGAAGGGCGTCAAGGAGGATGTTCGGCTCGCTCATCAGATCACCCCCGCGTATCCGCCATTGCTGTCGCAATGTAAACACGGCCTGACCCACTGTTCGCGGGCTATGCCCAGACTGTGTGTGCGAGTTTCACACCCCGTGTGTTTCGAGTACTCGAATCGTCGCGAAGTACGCCCTCCCCTGGATGGTCACCTCTCGGCTTCGCTTGTCGCATGACCCGTACGACCGGCGACCAGGTGACGACGGAGGAGTTCGACCGACTCGGCCGCGACTTCCCCGGGTGGCTGATCTGGCGGTCCGGCGGTCACGGCAGGCCGGGCTGGTGGTGGGCCACCCGGAGCCGTCTTTTGACCGAAGAGGAGATGTACGCGGAGATGCATCACACCGTGTGTGGCGAGGATGCCGAGACGCTCCGCAGGCAGCTCGATCAACAGGCCACCATCGAGGCCGGCCGAGCGGCGGTCGGCCGATGAGCGAGACCGGGTCCCTGCGGGCGCTCGCTGAGTTCCACCAGGTGCTGCGCGGTAACTGGCTTGAAACCCTGCCGGAAACCGAGCCGCTGCTCCGGCAGCATGACACAGCGGGAGACGACAGACTTCGGGTCGCTGGCCGGCCCGGATTCCGCCCCCGGGTCGGCCTGCATGAAGACCAGAGGCCACCTCGAGCCGCGGCGGCCCACACATCGGAAGAGGACATCTCATGAGCGTCGGAACCACCATGGGCAGCGAGAGGCTCCGCAACGACATGGTCGACCGGCTGGCCGCCGATCACGCGGCGAAGGGGCTCACGCTACGCCCCGACGTGGAAGCAGCGATGCGGACCGTTCCCCGCGAGCTCTACACGCCGGATAAGCCGCTGGAGGAGGCGTACCAGAACACCGCGGTCGTCACCAAGCGGCATGGTGAGCAGAGCGTCAGTTCGGTTTCGGCGCCGTTCCTGATCGCGGAAATGCTCGGTCAGGCAGCGGACGCGCTTGAGGGCCTGGAAGGCCGTCACGTGCTGGAGATCGGCAGCGGCGGATACAACGCCTCGCTCCTTCGAGAACTCGTCGGCCCGTCCGGGTCGGTCACGACCGTCGACATCGATCCGGAGGTGACCGATCGGGCGACCGCCTGCCTGGCAGCGGCGGGCTACAACGACGTCACCGTGGTGTGCGCGGACGCTGAACAGCCGATTGAGCCGGGCCGCCGCTACGACCTCATCATCGTCACCGCCGGCGCATGGGACATCCCACCCGCGTGGCGCGACCAGCTCACCGACGGCGGTGTCCTCGTCGTGCCGCTGCGGACGCACGGGATGACCCGATCGTGGGCGCTGCGCCGCTCCGGCGACCGGCTGGACAGTGTGAGCCACCGCCAGTGCGGCTTCGTGCCGGTGCAGGGCGCCGGAGCCCACCAGATGCGCTACATCGACATCGCCGATGGCGTCCACCTGCGGCTCGATGAAGGCCAGCAGGTCGACTCGACCGCCGTCGCAGATCTCCTCACGCAGCCCCGTCAGGAGGCATGGGCAGAAGTGAGCCTGCCGCCCCGCACCGTCCTGTCCGACCTGGACCTGTGGCTGGCGACCCGCCTCACACGCGAGGTGGAGCAATTCGTCGTGCTGACGGCGCAGGAGGCGGCGATCAAAGCCGGCATCGTCGCCCCGTCGTGGCAGTTCGGCACACCCGCGACCATCCACGACGGCACGTTCGCCTACCGGTCGGAGCTGTTCTGGACCGGCCGGATGTTCGACCTCGGCGCATACGCCCACGGATTCGAAGCCGCCGCGGCGGCCGGGCGAATGGTCGAGCACATGCGCAAATGGGTGGACGCCGGCTGTCCTCCGCCGGTGCTACACGTCCTCCCCGCGCGCACCCCCGACGGCGACCTGCCAGACGGGACGGTCCTGGACAAGCGGCACAGCCGCCTCGTCCTCGCCTTCACCCCCACTTCCGAGAAGGGAATCCACTGATGGAGCACCTGAATATCCGCTTGGTCGACGCCGGGCCCACGACGAGCGCTTACGCCACCAGCACCGACGACAACTGCGGCTCGGGCAACACCGGCTCGGACGCCTGCTCCGGCGGCGGTCGCTGACATCCGGTCCACTCCGGCGGGTCCGGTTCCTCTTGCGGGACCGGGCCCGGCCTCTTCTTGACCGCCACCCCGGAACGGTGAACGCATGTTCCACCTCGCCGACGCGGCGTTAATCAGGGCCGCCGCCTACCCTGACGATCTGACCCTGCCCGCCTGGCCCGACCTGACCGCCGACCAGCCCAAGGAGTGGCTGAAATGGCTGAGCCAGGCGTGGGCGCTACCGGGGTTCGCAACGGCCGTCACGCCTGCCGCGCCGCAGCTGGCCGACCAGATCGCCCGCGCCGTGGCCGGCGAGCCGATCCCCGAGCGCAGGCTACGGCGCCTGGTGGAGACCACGGTCCGGTATCTGCTGCGGTGGACGACCCGCGCGACCCCATTCGGGACCTTCGCCGGGGTGGCGCCAGTCGAGTTCGGTCCCCGCGCGGCGGTCCGCTGGGGCGAGGCGCACCACGCCGCGGCCCGGCCCGATGAAAAGTTCATCGCCCAACACACGGCACTGGCCGAACGGGACCTGGCCACCCTCCGTACGGTCGCCGTGGTGACGAACTCACTCGGGTATCCACGGGGGGATCTCTGGGTGCTGCCCTGCGCCCGCACCGAGCGCGGTCGCGTATGGGATGTCGAGATCGACCTGACCGGCCCAGTCCGGTTGGCGGTGCAGAGCGCCGCGTCTCCGATCATGTTCGGGGACCTCGCCGCTCGGGTGGCCGAGACACTGCCTGCCGGCACGGCGGCGGCCGAGCAGTTGCTGGCCGCTCTCGTGGACGCCAGGGTGCTGCTGTCGGTGGTCCGGCCGCCGATGACCGTTACCGACCCGGCCGCGCACCTCGCCCGCCATCGCGACCTCCCCGACTTCGGTGGGCAAGTCGCGGTCGATATACGGGTCGATTGTTCGGTGACGCTGCCCCCGGCGGTGGTCGCTGAGGCGCGGGAGGCCGCGTCCGCACTCGTCGCCGTGGCACCGCACCTGCCCGGCTGGGCCGCCTACCATGCCTCGTTTTTGGATCGGTGGGGGCCGGGTGCGGCCGTGCCGCTGCGCAAGGTTCTGCAGGTCCTTGGATTCCCCGCCGGGTACCGGGGCTCACCCCACCGCGGTGACCCGGCGGTGGTCACCGCCCGCGACAAGATGCTCGCCGAACTCGCCCAGCAGTCCGCCCTTAACGGCTGCTCCGAAGTGATACTCGATGACGAGCTGATCGGCCGACTACGCGGCGACGACAACCGGCAGCCGATCCCGCACACCGAACTCCGGTTCACCCTCGCCGCCGAGACCTCGCGTGACCTCGACCGGGGCGCGTTCACCCTGACGGTAGTCAGCGGGGCCCGCCACGCCAGCGTCGCAGCCGCCCGGTTCCTGCACCTGCTCACTCCCGCCGAGCTGGACCGTTTCCGCCGCGTCTACGCGAGCCTGCCGACCGCGCTTCCCGGCGCGGACACGGTGCAACTGTCCGTGCCTCCCCTGGAGACCCGTCTGGCCGCCGTCGCCCGCGCCCCCGAGCTACTGCCCGTCCTACCGGTCGGCGACGCCTGCCCGGACCCGCAGTTG
This sequence comes from Actinoallomurus acaciae, assembly GCF_042429965.1. Classification (NCBI taxonomy): domain Bacteria; kingdom Bacillati; phylum Actinomycetota; class Actinomycetes; order Streptosporangiales; family Thermomonosporaceae; genus Actinoallomurus; species Actinoallomurus acaciae. The sequence continues at coordinate 40,308 of NZ_JBHLZP010000006.1, read as the reverse complement.
ACGGTGGAGGACCTGGCGGTGGCCGGCGACGGGCAACGATTGTGGCTGGTGTCCCGCACCACCGGCCGGCCGGTCGAACCGCTGCTGCTCAACTGTGTGCTGCCGCACGTTCAACAACCTCTCGCCTGGTTTCTGGCCGAGATCTGGACGGCGTGGACGGCTCCGTGCAGCAGGTTCGACTGGGGGCACGCCCGCAGCCTGCCGTTCCTGCCACGAGTGCGGCGCGGCCGGTCCATCCTGCACCCGGCCCGCTGGATGATCGGCCAAGCCACGCTTCCCGCCCGCACCGCGACGTGGCCGCAATGGCTACAGGCGTGGCAGCGGCACTGCGAACGCCACCAGCTGCCGCGCGAGGTGCTCGTGGGAGACGACGATGTGCGGATCCGCCTGGACTTGGACGAGCCAGCTCACCTGGCGGTGCTGCGCAGCCACCTCGACCGGCAAGGCCATGCCGCCCTCACCGAGGCCCCCGGACCTGCCGGCTGGCTCGACGGCCGACCCGCCGAATTCCTGCTCACCCTCACCGACACTCAACCCCGCCGACCCCCGCGCGCCGCGCGACCCGCCAGCACTTTGCACCACCGGCCCGGAGCGTCGCCATGGCTGAACGCACGCCTGTATGGCCGGTGCGACGACATCCTCGCCCACCTGGCTAAGCGGCAGGAGGACCTACCCGCAGGCTGGTGGTTCCTCCGCTACCCCGACTCCGCTCCCCACCTGCGGCTACGGATCCCGCTGCACACCATCACGTTCGCCGAAGCCGCCCGTGACCTCGCCGAGTGGGCGGAGCAGCTTCAGACCGGGGGCGTCCTTTCCGACTACGCCCTGCACACCTACCGGCCCGAGACCCGCCACGGGACCGGGCCGACCCTCGCTGCGGCTGAGGCGGTGTTCGCCGCCGACTCGGCCGCCGCCCTTCATCGACTGTCCGGCGACCGGCAGGCCGCCACAGCTGCGGGAATGATCGCCATCGCCGACGCCTTCACCGGCGGGAAGGGTTCGCGCTGGCTCGCCGAACACGTCCCTCGTCGCAGCGGCCCACGGCGGGAAGCCGCCCAGCTCGCCCTCGCCCGCGCCCCGTACGGCGGCGATGACCTGTCCGCGGCGCTGGTCACCTACCGGTCCCTCGCTGAGCACGACGGCCTCGATCCGGACCAGGTGCTGGCGGACCTGCTGCACCTGCATCACGCCCGGATGATCGGCGTGGACACCGCCTCCGAACGGCAGTGCCTACGTCTGGCCCGCGCCGTCGCTCACACTGACCTCGCCCGGCGCAGCGCATGACGGCGGGACAGTCCCTCGCCGAAGGGCTGCTTGGCATCGCCCTGCTGCACCTGGAGACCGGCCGATGGGATCCGGCGCGCCAAGCGCTGGAACATGCCGTCGCCGGTGGCGTCAGCATCGCCGACGGCGCCAGCCTCTACTACGGCGCTCCCGCCCTCGCCTTCGTCCTCGCCGGATCCGACCATCCCAGCCTCGCCCAGGCACGGGCCATCGCCGCCGCCGGAACCGCAACGGTGACACGCCGCCGGCTGGAGGCCGCCCACCGCCGCATCGACCAACACCACCCGCCGCCGCACTACGCCGAGTTCGACCTGATCCGCGGGCTGACCGGACTCGGCGTCACTCTGCGCCGCATCGGCGACCTCGATCTACTGCGAGACGTGCTGGCCTACCTGGTCCGGCTCACTGAGCCCATCGGAGGGCTTCCCGGTTGGTGGTGCACGACCGGCCCCAACTACGAGCAGCCGCCCCCGATCGGAGGCCACAGCAACCACGGGATCGCCCATGGCATCACCGGCCCGCTCGCACTCCTCGCTCTCGCGATAGGTGACGGTGTCACCGTCGACGGGCACACGGAAGCGATCACACGCATCTGTCAGTGGCTGGACACCTGGGAACAGCGAACCGGCAGCGGCGCCTGGTGGCCGCAGATCATCACGCTCGACGACATACTCCGCGGCGAACCGAGCCAGCACGGCCCCCTACGGCCGTCCTGGTGCTACGGCACGCCCGGCATCGCCCGCGCCCAACAACTCGCCGCCCGCGCTCTCGGCGACACCACCCGGCAACACAACGCCGAGACCGCGTTCACCGGCTGCGTGAACGACCCACCCCAAACGACCCGGCTCATCGACCGGAGCCTGTGCCACGGCACCTCCGGCCTCCTAGCGGTCGGGCACCGGATCGCCGCCGACGGCCTCACCCCAGTACCGCTAACACCGCTGCGGCACCTGCACCAGCACGCGACCGCCACCGCGGGCGAGCCTGCCGGATTCCTCGACGGGTCGGTCGGCGCGGCCTTGGCCGCCGCCGGAACAACGACCTCGTGGGACGCCTGCCTCCTGCTCTGCTGATCCTCCGAAAGGACTCACCTGTGGACGAGACCCTCCGCGAGACCCCATGGAGGCAGGTGAACATCGCCTACCCCGGCCCAGACCGTCAAGAACGCGAACGCCACGGCATCGGCCACCTCGCCCGCATCCTGCCCGCCGCCGAAGCCAGCGGCCTCATCACCTCATGGTGGTGGATCCGCAAAGGCCCCTGGCGCATCCGCTACCTCCTCAACGAGGAGACCGGCGGTCGAGACCCTGTGCACCCGCTGCTCACTGCCAGCGTCACCTGGACCGGCGACATCTACGAACCCGAAGTCCACGCCTTCGGCGGCCCCGCCAGCATGGACGCCGCGCACGCTCTGTTCCACCGCGACAGCCGCCATTTGCTCTCCTACCTACACAACAAGCCCGCCGACCGGCGGGAACACTCGCTCGTGTTGTGCACCGCGCTCATGCGGGCAGCGGGCCTGGACTGGATAGAGCAAGGCGACGTCTGGGCCAAGGTCGCCGAACAGCGCGACGGACTCCAACCATCTGCCCCTACCTCACAGGCGTGGGCCTCCTTCACCAGCGACGTCCGCCTTCTCCTGCTCGGCACCGCCTGCCCGGGCACCATCGCGGACGACTGGCTCACCGCGTTCGCCGAGGCGGGCCGATCACTCCGAGCTCTGCGCGAAACCGGCGAACTTACCCGCGGTCTACGCACGGTGATCGCACTCCACGTGATCTTCCACCTCAACAGAATCGGCATCCCCGCGACCGCCCAGGCCACCCTTGCCCTGGCTGCGAAGGACACCATCTTCGGCAGCACCTCCGCATGACCGATCAGCCGGGGTGCGTCCAAGCGAGCTCGTCGGCGATGCCGTCAACGAGCGTGCGCACCTCGCCGGCGTCCTGCACGCCCGCCCGATGCCACCCACCTCACTCCCACCGGGGTCGCGTGGGCTGACGGCACCAGCCTGGACTGCGATGCGATCGTGTGGTGCACCGGCTTCCGCCCGTCCTTGCGCCACCTCGCCCCGCTCCGCCTCCGCCACGCACGCGGGGACATCCCCGTCACCGGTACCCGGTCCGACGCCGAACCCCGGTTGCACCTGCTCGGCTACGAGGACTGGACCGGCCCCAGCTCGGCCACGCTCATCGGCGCCAGCGCCACCCTCGCCATAACCCTCGGCGGCTACCCCGCCCTGTTCACCACCCTCGCCGTCACCGCCGCACTTGCCACTGCCGCTGCCGCCGAGATGCACGGCGCGCTTCGCTGGCACACGTCCGGCTCACCAACCGCAGGACGGGATCGCCCGCGGACCGAAAAGTAACTGCCTGTTACTAAATGACTCGGCCTGGCACAGTAAACACCGGAGACAGTTACACAGAGTATACAAATTGAGAGGCGCTTAGTTCGGCAAGGGACGGCTATCCGGCCCACCCGCCCACTAACGTCGCGCTAGGTCGCCTGGTGAACATTGGCCGCGAACTGCTGTTGAAGTTCATGATCATATGATCTCTGGAGACGCGAAACGCAGATCCATGACGACGCGCCGAGCAACACTTCTTTCGGCTAGAACAAGGGCAACTTGCTCGATCTCCAGACGTCTCTACTACCCCGGTGCAATGATGACTACCCAGGAGCATGAGGCTCCCCGAAAAGTCTCGAGGAGGTGTAAGAGGTGACCTTCACGGTCGCGTTTACATTTACGCGCCGGGGGCGGGGCGTACATTCGCGCCGCCGCCCCCGGGTGTACCGCGCAACCTTCAGAGTAGGCATCCGGTAGATCGCAGTACGCCTGACCCACGATACGGAAGCAGCCGTACCAAATCGGCCAGGTGAAGACGGGCCCACGCAGCAGAGCCACGTGGGCCCGTCTTGCATCTCAATACTAAACCCCGACTGCATTAGATGCGTCAGCTTCAGCTCAATCGATCGAGATTTCATGTCGATCAATTAGCGGGACATCTTTTGCCACTCCCGTTGCAAATCGATTAGAGATTAGACGGTAATTAGTCTAATACAGCACACGAACATTCATTGCACAGAGGGGTGGATCGAACCATCGTTAAACTATGAGCTTTTCAAAGTAAACCATTTAGCCCGCGCCCACTCAAAGAGTTGGAGGACGGGAAAAGAAATACAATGACGAATCCCTGAACTTTCTACAACCTTGGTTCATATTGCCACGCAACACAACGGCTTGGAGTCAATCCGTGCGCCCGTTCGTTCACGTGCAGCTTGGACCGCAAGTCAAACCATGACCGGCGAGCCGCAGCCTCTTGACCTCGATAGTCTTCGGATGATCGAAGGAGTCTCCCGCGTGATCACGGCTAGAAATAGTATTCAGAGTGACAAAACGGACAAAAAGTGCAAAAACCGAGCCCCCGAGGTCGCCGCTAACAGCCGAATAGCTCACCACAAGGGGGAAGCCCCCAACGCAAGACCCGACCTCACAGCGGGCTTCTAGAGCCCGCCTAGCGCCAGAAGCCCATTTTCCGCTAAGATGATCATCTTCTTCGAAGGTCACCGCATCCACGGTCAGGCTATGACAAGATCGCCACACCAAAGACGCTAGAGCCAAATCGGTAACGGAGAGTATCCATAGGGCGGCTACGGAAAGTGATGTAGCTTGGCCTTAAGCTCATGCCGCATGGCCATCTTCCGCGTTCGTCGTGAGACTGGTGGATGGTGAAGGCACGGACCTAGGCGATCCGCACATGCCCGCGGGTAGCGAAGTGTCGTCCCCACGCCTGTGGGGTGTTCCGCCGAAGAACGTGCCCGTCCTGCGCCTGACCAGGTCGTCCCCACGCTGTGGAGGTGTTCCGAAAACCTGGCCACGGTGGCTGAGGCGGCCCACAGTCGCCCACCGGTAAGCGTACGCCGACCCGTTCGCGAAGGGTCAGCGTCGCGGTGGTGGATCAAGCTGGGCCGTTGGCGTCCCCGTCGGTGCCAGCTTCCTCACCATCGGCGGATTGGTCATCCGACGACTATGTCGGTACAAGACGATCTGTGTCCGAAGGCTCCAAGACGCGGTGGATGCCGTCGATGATCAGCAGATTGGCAGGTGTCTAAAACTGACGATCATCGTTGACACCTGGGTCTCCGACCAGTACGGAGATCCCCCCGCACGACCGTGAGGCCAAACGGCGCCCGGCGGTCATCCGCCACGTCGAAGAGGTCACCGGCAACGTCGCTATGACTTGCCGGTACTTCGGGATCAGCCGGCAGGCCTACTACATCTGGTACCGCCGCTACCAGGCCGAGGGCACCGAGGGTCTGCGCACCCGGTCCAAGCGGCCCAAGCACAGCCCGAACGCCACGCACGTCGAGGCGGTGGGGAAGATCATCTACCTGCGGCAGAACTACCACTTCGGGCCCGAGAAGATCGCGATGTACCTCAAGCGGTATCACGACGTCACGATCAGCAAGTCCGCTGATCTGGCCAAGGGCGGAGTGCCGGCGGGTCGTGTTGTAGCGGGTGACCCAGCGGAACACCGCCAGCCGCGCCTCACGTGATCCTGACCAGGATTCCGGCCTTGCAGGGTCTCGCGTTTGAGGCTGGCATTGAACGCCTCGGCGACGGCGTTGTCGGCGCTGGTGCCCACCGCGCCCATCGACTGCAGGACGCCGAGCCGGGCGCAGGCGGCAGCGAAGTCCGCCGAGCCCAAGGCCGCCTTCTTCAAGATCTCCCGCTCCTCACGGAGCTGCCGGACCTCACGGCGCAACCGGGCCAGCTCATCCTTCTCAGCGCTGGTCAGCCCATCGGCCCGGCGGCCGGCATCACGATCGGCCTGGACCACCCAGTTCCGGATCGATTGCGCGGTCGGTTCGAACTCCTCGACCAGCTCCTCGGGCGTGCGGCCGGCCCGCACCAGCTCCACCATCTGCCGCCGAAACTCCGGCGGATACGGCGGTCGTGACATCGGCACTTGTGAACTCCTCCCGGGACCCATCGTCCCAAGCGATCAGCTGTCCACAAGACCGGGGCAACTTCATCATCCACGCCGCCCCCGAGGTCTGACCGGCCCACGTCAAACTCGACGGGCTCACCTACAGCTCACTCAAACCCGGCTTCCCGCCCGCCCACGATTGGAAGTACTCGAACGCGACGACGACGGCTACGTACCGGACGCCTACGAGCAACTCGCCGCACCGTATGGGTGGGTCGGCGACGACGCCCAAGCCCACGCCATACAACCCGCCAAGCAACGCCGCCACCGCACAACACTGACCTTGTTACGCCGAGCTCTGGGGATACACCCACGACGCCACCATCGGCTACGGCTACCGCCCCACCCGAGCCACGACCTGGCTCCTCGGCCTCCTACTGCTCGGAACCATCGTCTACAGTCTCCACTACCCACAGCCCACTGAGCCCGGCAAAGCCCCGGTCTTTAACGCCCCCATTAACGTTCCCGCGGCTGCAGCGGCAAGCCCTATCGTCCGAATATTATCGATTGAAAATCAAGCCGACAGCATCCGCCCTTGGTTCAGGTATACCTTGTTTTCCACAACAGTGTTTGAACTTTCTTCCCTTTCGTGGAGTGCAGACGCAACGATGGTTCTGTGCCGGTGGGGCTAGAGCAAGGCGCGCAACCCCACACACGAGCTCACCTCGTTCTGCCGCCGATGAAATATATGAAAAGTTCTCCCAGCTCATACCGACCAAATTGCGGCCGACAAATATAACCAGAAGGCCAAGCTGAGCAGACCGATACCAGCGCGGCAAAAAACTAAGTGGCACATCCGACAAAACTTCCTGGCCACCACATCTCACGCTGAGAATATCGCCATTTATAGTTGCGTTGAGACCAGCGGCAAGACTGTTCTCCAAAACACCGCGCGGAAGCCGGATATCCTTCTCTGAGAGCGCGTTTACGGCAGAAAATCCTGAATCAATAAGCGCCTCCAGCAGAAGATCCCGCTCCTCCCCATCCTCGCCCAAACCCCACAGGTTATACGCATCAACGTATATGCACGGCAGCATCAAATCTGGGGCCTGCAAGATTGCACACTCGACTTCGATATGCAATCGATGGTCGGGCTTCTCAGGCGTGGCGACCACAGCCGAAGGACCGCATCTTGGATGGGCAAGCTTCAACCACACAAAACTCGGCTCACCCGTGTTTAGCCACACCAGCTCAGCGCGGTCATCCTCGGCTATGTCCTGACGGCACACAACACATCGCTGTCTCGACCGAGACAACCTTTCCAGGGTTGCGTCCAGACGAATGTGCGACAATCCTTCTTGAATATCTTTGGCTATGCGTATAATGCGGCCTCCATCATCGGACCGCCAAGTCATAGCGTCATCTTGCCCGCCCTCTGGCGGAGAAGAGAGCATCTTACGCAGATATGCGCCGGCAGGCGTCCCGGCAACCCGCATTACTTCTTGCCTTACGCGCTGAAGCCCTGCATCTCCACCTTTTGATTGCTCCCATGCGAGAGAACAAATACTCTTTAGCGTCTCGGCCTCGCTCGCAGTGTCCTCAATATCGTGAAAGATTGTCCGTGCATTCTCCAACAGGTCGAATGCGGCAGGGAATTCCTGTCGTCTCCTCCTAACGCCTGCAAGGCCACGGAGGGCTCGAGCTTCAAGATCACGGTAACCTAGATCTTGTGAGATCTCCGCAGCCGCCTGAAGCAACGTCTCCGCATTATCAAGCTCGCCGCGTCGAAGCCTCATCATTCCGAGGCTGCAAGCGATTTCGCCTTCCATGTCACGAGCCTGAAGTTTCTGAATAGTTGCTAGCGACGCCTCGAGCTTCTCAATAGAACTATCGTAATCGCGATTATCATCGATAATACTGGCCAAGCTAGCGGTTGCAGCGACCAATAGTCGGTACTGGCGATTTTCCTTGGCTAGGGATATCGCCTCCTGGAAGTGAGTAACCGCTGTTTCCATTGCACCCTGGCGCGCGTAGACGCCTGCGAGCGCATGAAGTGCCTGAGCTTCACCATTCCGATCGTTGAATCGCCGAGCTGTAACCAGAGCTGACTGGGCGAGCTTCAGGGATTCAGCCCAAAGCCCCTGCCGGGCATATACAATAGCAAGATTTCGTTGTAGCTCGCCTGTGTCTGGCCCATCGCCATCGAAACTAGTATCACGCAGCGCTATTCGTAGCTCTTCAGCCGCTCTCCTCCACTCACCCATCTTCATATATGACCACGCAAGAGTGACACGAGCGTGCGCAGCTTGATGGTGATTTCCCACCCTAACGAGAAAGCGAATACACCTGGAGGAGATCTCGGCGGCCTCCTCCCAAGCCGCCTGATCCAGTCGCAATTGAGCTACCCTAAGAGCAACATCAGTATAGGCACGCTGGTTGCCAGCATCCGCAGAGAGTCGCAGTGCATGCTGAAGATGCTGATCAGCACGCGAATGCTGTCCGATCTCGCCCCATATCTGGCCGATACAACACAAGGCTACAGCCTCGCTCGCCAAGTCTCCGACTCTCTCGGAGATCTTCCGCGCCTCTTCAAAGAGTTCCAGCGCTTTAGGAGCTTGGCCGGAATGGTAGGCCAGAGAGCCTAGACGCTGTAGAACTAGGCTCTCCCCATGTGGCTCAGCCGTTTTACGATAGACCGCAAGTGCTGTCTCATAAAGATTCTCTGCTGCTCTTAAGTTTCCACTAGCCTGCTCCAGTCCACCTTGAGTCACTAGCAGAGTTACCTCGCCAGAGCGATCACCGAGGGAGCGGAACAGGCCACCAGATTCCGTGCAGGCTTCGGCCGCATCCTTAATACGACCGACTCCGATGTATAGGTTTGCCAGATTATTTAGAATCGTAGCACGCAGAAGCGGCGATATTTTTTCGGATGCCGATGCCAATGCGTCCCGATAGAAGCGTTCCGCCTTGTCAAAGTTCGAGAGCTGCATATGACACGAACCCATATCGCACAAGGCTGCCGATATCCGATCGCGCCTATCCGTACTGCGCCAAAACTTCAGCGCGGGCTTGAGATATCTCAACGCTTCTTCGGGTTGCCCAGATGCGAACCATAGCATGCCATGAGAATGCGTTGCAGCTGCCGCTATCGAGGGGACACTGGCAGCAACTGCTGTCTCGAAACTCTTAACCAGAAGCTCACCTGACTGCTCAACGTCACCCAGATGGAGGGCAGCGCGGCCTTGCGTGAGAAGGCTCAGAGCTTGCCGTCCTTGGTCGCCAATCTCCTTCGCAGCAGCACCGGAAATAATATGGACCTGCCGCAAATCTTTCCAATAATTCCTTAGATCAAGGAAGTTACTAATTGCAGAGCAAAGGAGGCAGCACTGCTCCCACATCTGCAAATCAAAAGCAGTACGTACTGCCGATACGAGATTCTCGCGCTCCAATTCGAGATCGGCAAGTGCGCTCTCCCATTCCGATGCGCACAGATCTTCTCCCACGAGCAAACGCTGGAGGCGCGCACCGAAGGGCGAAACGAAATCGAGATAAGCGCGGATCACATTGAAAATTGCCGCATGACGCTCGCATTGCGCATCGAATTCTACGGCCTTCTCATTCGCATATTCACGTAGTAGATCGTGAAGACGGTATCTCTGGCCGGCGTAACCCTCGACGAGATTCAACTCAACGAGTTCGTCGATCAGATCAGCAAACTCGTCTATCGACGCATCGCTAAGACATGTCGCATCGTCAGTCAGGACTGCGGCGGCGATCTTCAGTGAGAATGAACCCGGACTTAGCAACCCGAGTCGACGGAACGCTTTAGCGACGTCGCGACCAAGATCCCTATAACTTACTTCAAAGGCGGCAAGAACTGGCAATTCTCCGGGCTTCACGCGCAATTCTCGAAGGCGCCGTTTCTCACCGTTCAGACGCCTAATCAGTTCACCGGGCGTTAAATTCTTACGAGAAGTTAGCCGCTTACATGCAACCATCAATGCCAACGGCCAATTATTACAGATACGAGCTAGCTCTGTGCACTCGTTCGCAGATATATTGTCAGATCCGACAATATTACGAATAACGGCGTCCGCGGCCTCATGCGAAAGAACGCCAAGCTCAGAGATATAAATCTGGCTGCCCAACAGCCCACTGAGCCTCGACCTGCTAGTGCAGATCAGAGCCGAGCCAAGGCCCAGGCGATTGATCAGCGCCTCTAGCAGTTCTTCGCTAGAGATGCCGTCGATCAGGACAAGCACACGTTCCCGAGACGTCAAACTTGTAAAAAGACTCAGACGCCCTTGAAGCAATCTCGGAACCTTCTCTAGCGGAAAGCCCAATGCATAGAATATATGAGATAGTATATCATCAATCGAGTAATCACCAGGAACTGGATTTGGTATCTGAACATGCACGTGTCCGCCCGCTATGGCATCTCCTGTTTCCTCGGAGTAGCGCAGAAAATCATGCGCTAGGCGCACTGCGTACGCAGACTTTCCAATCCCAGGAGGGCCAGTGACTACAACTACGTTAGCCTTGGAATTTTTCGCTGACTTGTTCGTAAGCGCATAAAGGGCGGCTTTGAGCTGTTTGTCTCGCCCAACAAGCAGGAATGAATCGGCGGGAATCTCCCTTGGAGGCACCCTCAAGGAACTCGTAGCGTTGAAGTGAAAATGGACCGCATCGGCCCGCCCTACGTTGGCGGCCTTCCCTACGACAGCTCCCGGTCCGATGAATTGGCTCGTATTGGGCAGATCTGCAATACCGCGAGCCCCGCCCGGCTTCGGACGGTCCGACCCGACATCATTCGCTGCGATATCTTGCAGGTACCAATCCAATGGATCCGACTCGACGGGATCCGGTTCGTTGCTATTTCCTGACATGATCAGTACGCACTTTCAGAACGAAATGTTCCCATGTACCTCATGCGCGTATATGATGTTTCCAGTACGTGCGCCACTCGCGATATTGATTCCGACATACGAACGACTGCGGCGATCTCCGCTCGGATGACTCGTAACAAATTCTTCGAGGACTCGTATGAATCTTTCGTCTGCTTGGGCGTGGGTTAGCAGTATCCGTTCCAGGCGATCTATTACTACGTCATCAGTAGGCTTATTCTGCGCAAGTTCAAGGATGTCTGCATCCTCTGGTCGCCGCTTGAGACGACTCTTGATATGTTCAGCCAGCACGATTGTCCGGCTCCAGACAGACGATCCCGCTTCCCGCGCGTAGGACTCCCAAGCCCTTACGGCCAGGAGCGTCGCTGAGCTTGCTGCAAGTACCTCGATATCCATCGTCCCCCCTCGATGCCCCCTGCTGTCGGCGGGCCTAGTCGCTCGTCGTCGATGACGACACTCCCGTCATACGACACCAGGAACTAGGCGCCCCCATAACCATGATGCCTGGCGAGGCGTCCACGTGTCCGGCCAAGTCGGTTTTCCGGCGCTCTATCTCGAAGTACGGCCGTGATCCCACGGGCAGACGCCTCGACGCTAGTGTCGGAGGTCGGACGACTAGCCAACGAGACGCCAGCGCCAGCGTGTCTTCAACGGCTCAGCCTTGCGCAAGGGACGTCTGACGTCCACGTGATCTGTGAGATCGGCACAGGGAAGACGACCGGCCTGCTGTCCATGCAACTCGACGACGCGCAGTCAGGACGCAGGTTCGTCTCCATCGACCCGATCAGCCGCCGTCCCGACATATGACGGACTGGCAGCCAGCGATCCGTGCGGCTCGAGGTCCCCGAGTCACCCGCGTCGCCAGCCTCGGGCCGCCGGCCGGTTCGCCTTGGACCGGCGCACAACCCATCGCCGTCGTCTGGGCTGACATGGCGCGCTGACGGTCGGTTCCTCCTGTCTTGAGTCGTACGGCGGCTCTGGAGGACTTGAATAGAGCCCGTGGATATACCTCCGCCACTGGCGGACCTGGTGCAGCAGGCCGTTGGGGAGATCACCTCAGTGGCGGACCGGTCATGGCCACGGGACAACTCGGCGGTATGGGAAATCACCACGGCCGCGTCGCGCCAATACTTCGTTAAGCGACACCCTTCCCCGCAGTTTCACGAGCGGGAGGTCACCGCCTACGACGAGGTTGTGCCGTCTTTGGGATACGGCAGGGCTCCTGAGCTCATCGCCGCCGATCAGGATCTGGCGGCCATCGTAATCAGCGGCCTTCCGGGTGAGGTTCTGAAGGGCCTCTCGCTTTCGCCCTCGATGGAGCTGGAGGCATATCGGCAGGCCGGATGGCTTCTACGCCGAATACATGACGTGCCAATCACGGTGCCCGGTGTGCGGGGCGTACGGCGTGTCGTCGAGCGGTGCGAAGAACATCTTCGCCGCGCCGATGGACTACTCCGGGTACGGGAGGTCGCGTTCGTCCGGGCATGCGCCACTGCCTTGGCTGCCATCGAGCCGCGGCTACCGGTGACGGCAACACACGGAGATTTCATGCCTCGCAACTTCCTGTGGGACCGGCGAACCTGCCGACTGGCGCTGATCGACTTCGAACGGGCCGAGCTCGGCCCTGCGGTACGGGACCTGGTCCGGCTGGAGTACGGCTGCTGGGACACGCGGCCAGAGCTTCGTGAGGCATTCCTTGACGGGTACGACCGAAATTTCACCCACGACGAACGCCAGGCGCTGACCTGCCTGGCAGCGCTGGATGCCCTCAGCGGACTGCAGTGGGGCACCGAGCACGGTGACACCGAGGTCATCAGCCGCGCTCGCGCCACCTTCGCCCGGCTGATGGCGTGACCGCGCGCTGGGCCGAGCTCTCGCCGACGTCGAAGGCCAGCCAGAAATCCGCTGGTCAACGATTTGTTCATGATGCCGTGGGCGCATCCGTCGTCTGATCACCACGAGATCTTCAGTTTTTTCTTCAGAAGGCGTCACGGATTTGGCCCTCCACCCCCACTACCTCACGTACGCCGCGCTCGATGAGCGCCTGGATTCGATGGGGAACGAGGTGGTCGACATGGTATTCGATGTCGTCCTGGCGGTCGCCGGCCGGGCCTTCAGCCTGTTGTCTGCGATCACCCAGGCGTTCGCACAGGTCAACGTGAGCTGGCAGTTCGAGCACTTGCCGATTGAGCTCGTGGGGAACCGCGCGAGCCGGACGGGTGACGGCTTCGTCGTCGAGATCGGCCGATCCATCGCGATCGGGGACCGTCTTGGCCGATAACGGTCACCAGAGCGAGTATGCGACGGTCCCCCCTCTTCCCAGTCTCCCATCCGGGTTCCCAGAGAAGGCTATGGGAGCGAAAGTATCGAAGGTGGACTTCGAAGACTTTGTCCGGGCAAAGAGATCGAATCTGATTTGGTTCCTGCTGAGCCACGGCGCCAATCGTCACGAGGCCGAGGACGCAACACAGGTCGCGTTCATCGAGGTCTGGCGAAAATGGGACACGATCACCGAAAACCCGTGGGGATGGGTGTGCACGGTCGCGCTGCGTAGATTCTGGCGCTCCTCGCCCAAGGCCGCCGCCGGGCCCGCTCGAGAAGATCCTGCAGGGCAGGTTCCCGAGCGGACCGAATTCCCCTCGGCCGCGGACAAAGTTGAACTCAGCGAACAAGAGCGTGCGGTCTGCGCCATGCTCGCCGACCTGCCGATAAAGCAGCGTCAGGTGATGGCCCTGCGCTATGACGGCTTTTCCAATCGGGAGATCGCCGATCGGCTCGGCATCGACCCGTCCGCAGTACGGCACACCGTACTGCGGGCTAAGAGCCGGCTTCGCCACCTCGGCGCGCTCACGCAGGAGGACGCGGGATGAGTACCTACGACGAATTCGATGAGCTGGACGAGTTGATCTTGGAGACCAAGGCCAGTGTCATCGCCAAGCTCAACGCTGCAACTGACTTCGACGCCGTGCTCGCTGACATCTACGCGAAAGGCGGTCTCGCCGAGAGCGTCGAGTCGATCGGAGCGTTCACCGATCCGGCCGGTGTACGAGACCGGGAGGAGATGCGCGGCGGCGTGGAAGCGGTGGGCGATCACATCGACATGCTGCAGGCCGTGCTGGTGGCGGCGGCCAAGTCCGAGGAGAAGTCCCCGCTTATGGGCACGGTCTACCTGAGCACGGCCCGCCAGTCCCTGTGGCGCTTGCGCGACGGCCTGACCACCCGCCGGCTGAGTAAGACCGCCGCCATGCGGTTGGTCAGCCAGGTCGAGCACAACCTGCGAGAAATCGATCGGATCTTGCGGCGTCAGCACGGACTATCACTCGACGAGGCGCTCCACGACCGGATTGGTGAGCTGATGGAGCTGGGTGGCGACATCGCCGATCAGATCCGGATCCTGCACGAGAAAGTCGTGCAGCTCTTCGATGATGCCGCGGACTCAGCGGTGCTCACCCCGGTACCCCACGGCTGAACAGGAGACAAGACGATGGGCAAGGCAGCAAGGAACCGGCGACGCCGGCACGAGCGAACCGGACGCGGGCAGCACGGATCCCCTGAGCGGCCCTCATGGTGGGCGCAGCCAACGGATGTGGCGAGAGGAGGCACCACAGAGGCCAAGGAGCTGGCGGCCCGGGTCGCAGACGCCGTCGAGATGCCGTGTCGGGCCACCTTCCTCGACGATCCGGTCTTTGGCGGCGCCCTGAACGCGCTCTTGACTGGCGCGGACGTGTCGCAGCCCCCTGATCCCGGCGGTACAACAAAAGCACCCCCGGTGCTGCTGTTCGAACCCCTGCACATGATGGCGATGAAAGACACTCTGACCGGCACTGTCCACGAGCTGCGGACCGAGGCTCTGGTCATGGGTGGCTTTCACCGCCTGTCCGGCCCGGTGTGGTCGGTCGAGCTCGCCGACGGATGGGGCGTGTACCGCACCAAGGACATGGTCGTGCTGCGCAATGCCGACGGCGAGGTAGTGGCGAAGAGCAAGCTCGCACTCGACCCGGCTTGGGAGTCGGCGGCAGTCAGTCATGGCTACGTTCTGGTGTTCCACGGTCATCCGCTCGGCGTTAAGCCACCGCCCGGCAAGACCGAACATACCTACACCACCCGTGATCGCGCGATGGAGTTCAGGCAGGCCCGGTACAACGGGCTACTCACGGGCGCGGTCGTGAAGTGGGGGGGCATCACCCAGGACACCTTGGACTGGGTGCTTTTCCCGCCGGGGGCCTTCGGCGTGCCGCTCCCGCTGGCGTACGTTCCGATCTGGAGTTTCACACCGCACGGTGGCCCAGAAGCATTCGGCTTCACTCGACTGAACAAACGGGTACAGGCCCCATTCGCCGAAGGCATGGTCGCCAATCTGACCGCCACCGACCTGGACCTGGTACGTCCCGGCGAAGCCGACCGCGCCATCGCGTTCATCGCCGGCTACCACTGTGGCGACGAGCCAGCCAACAAGCAGTTCTTCGAAGGGTGGCGGCAGGCGGTCCTGGACTGCGGCGGGATGGTGGTCATGACCGGCAACCGGGACATGCCCGCGCTGCTCGGCGCGAGCCGTGAACAGGACCAATACGCCTGGGAGGTGATGGGCGAGTCCTGGGGCACGAAGGTCTTGGTCAGCGAAGACAGCAAGGTAGATGCTCTCGCAACCGGCCCGGCTCGCCCCCAAGAAGGTCAGCCGCGGGAAGTGATCGCGCGGGCCGAGCATCAGGCCGAATACATGCAGGTCCTCAAGGACAAACTGGCCGGGCAGGAATCGTTCTCGGTCAGCGTCAACAACGCCCTCGAAACGCTGATCGACAAGGCCGGGCTACAGCACTGGATCACCAACTTGTGGCCCCTGGCTTGCCAGACCTGCAGCGAACCGCTGGGCGCCAAGGCCGATATCAGCGCAGACGGGCCGTTCGAGGACAACAAGATCCTCCTCAGCATGCACCATTCGGGCTGCCGGCCCTCGGGCGTCACACCGCCGGAGGGCGTCAAGATGAGCTGCCCCACCTCATCGTTCGCCGCCGGTTACCTCAGCGCCGACGACAAGCCCCAGGACTACGACCTTCCCGTGATGGTGATCAACCCATCATGCGAGCAACTGCAGCTGATCCCTAACTCATCCGGCGGTTGGCGGAACGCGACGCTGGAGGTGTTCACCACGCTCGGCTTCGCTCCTCCCGACGGGAACTTTCCTCCCACGGCCAGGGAGGTGGAAGCCGAGGTCTCCGGCGACTACCTGATCGTCACCGTGACCGGGTACCTACCGGACAACCATGACCACGAGTGGGCGATCAAAGCGCCTGAACACGTACTTCACCAAATCCGACGACTAGAAGGCATCGCCGTCTCCCTGGTGACCAAAGCCCTGCCGACCCTGCTCGGTCACGAGGACCTTCCTTCCGCCTTCGGCGACAAAGACGCACTTATCGGCTGGGTTCCGCTGGCTATGACCGGTTAGCAGCCAAATGAAGACACCCAGCATCGACACCCGGACCAGCAAACAAGGCCACCCCGGTGGCCCAGCGCTGGTCGCTCACCATCGTTGCCGTGCCCCTGGGTGCTCTCATCCCGGTCACGTACCAGAGCCGACCCAATTCAAGGATCAGGAATATTTTGAGGTGATATTCTGAGGAATCCGATGCCGCTGACCACCGAGCCAGGGAGGTGACGATGGTTTCCGCGGAGCCAGAGACCGCGCATGCAACGATGTTGACGCTTGCCCGGGAATCCCGGGGTGTGACCCAGCTTGACGTCGCGAAGGCCATGTCAGCACTGGCCGGCGAGCGCATCTCCCAGGGGTACGTGAGCAAAGCAGAGGCCGGTCGGCTGAAAGTGAGCGGTGCACGCCTGGAGCTGTACGGCCGAGCACTGCGTTACCCGCCTGGAACGCTGTGCATGGACGCCGACGTGCACGGGGTGGGAATCGGCCTGGTTCACCACCGCAAGAAGGCGGCGCTCGGCGCGCAGGCGCTACGCAGGATTCACGCCGAACTCGCGCTGACGCGCCTTCAGGTCCGCGGACTGGTCTCCGCCGTCACCGAGGATGTGCATCACTTCGAGCGCGTCGCGGTGACCGACCTGGAGTCGCCTTCGGACGCCGCACGAACGTTGCGCAAGCTATGGAATCTCCCCGAGGGCCCCGTCTCCGACCTCGTACAGACCATCGAACAGGCCGGGGGCCTGGTCCTCACCCGGGATCTAGGGACTCGCGATGTGGACGCGGTCAGCCAGTGGGAGGGCGTGGAAGCTCCGCTATTTCTCCTCAACGCCCACGCTCCCGGCGACCGGTTCCGGTTCAGCCTCGGCCACGAACTCGGCCATATCGTCATGCATCCCGAGCCGGGCGCCACCACACTGCAGGAACGCCAGGCCGATGAGTTCGCCAGTGAATTCCTGATGCCCGCCGCCGACATCGTCGCTGATCTCCGCAACGGGTTGGACCTGAACCGTCTTCTGGCCTTGAAGCACCGGTGGAGGGTGTCCATGGCAGCGCTGGCTCGCCGCGCGGTGACGCTGGCCGCGATCAGCGACTGGCAGTACCGCAATCTGATGGTCGAGATGTCCACTCTCGGATACCGGACCCACGAGCCGGGCGATCTCGCACGCGAGTGCCCCGGCAAAGTGACCGCGATCGTCGAACGGCTCACCCACGCACAAGGCCTTGATCGGGTGGCCGTGACGGCTGGGCTTCTTCCTGAGGAATTCCGCAGGCTGTATCTGTCTGACGCCGCTCAAGACGGCGATTCCCCCGACGCCGACACCGTTCACGAGGTACACCGATGAACGACCGTCCCGTTCCCACGGACCACAGTGGCCAGACGCTCACGCACATCGGACGCCAAGGCAAGGCCGCAAGCGCGGTGGCCGAGCGCATCCTGATGCTGGACAGGCCACGATTCGTCAAGGAAGTGCCTGACTACCTCGACCCCGACCATGGCGGCTTGGTGCTATGCGGTGACAATGCTGCCGCTCGCACGCTTGAACTGGCCAAGAGCGGCTACAGCGGGGTCCTCCTGGAAGACGCCGCGGCGTATGAGAAGGAGATCGCCACAGGGGTGGCGCCATTCGCGCTGCCCGACGGAGACCTGCTTTTCGGCGGGGACCTCGACAGTGTGCTTCAAGCGCAAATCGAGCGCGGCGCCACTGCCGCGCTGACGCCCACCCGATACGTCCCCGCCGGCGCCTCCGACGCCCTCAAAGCCATCATGGTCGCCGCTCAAGCGATCGACTGCGACGACGTCATCGTCGTTGCCCCGATATCGATCGCTTGGCTCCGCAGGGAGTCACGAGCACAGCTCACCGCGGTGTTGAAGCGTATTCCGCATCCGGTGGCGTTGGCCCTCGGGGGCCAATATGACCCGTTGAAGGCGTTTGCCGCGGCTCCAGAACACCTACGGGACCTGCTCCAGGAGGTGCCCGGCGTGGGGCTGTGGCGCACCGACCTGGCCGGCTTCGACGTCCTCGCCCACGGAGGCTCCTTCGCTGCCATCGGCGCGGGCGGATCGGTACGGCATCTGGTGCCCGCCGGGGAGCGACCTGAATCGTCCAAGCCGTTCCCGCACTATCCCAGCGTGCTGGTCCCAGAACTGCTGCGATACAGCGCGGCCGATTTCCTCGCCGACGCCTACGCCAACACCACTCCCCCGCGGTGCTACTGCCCGAGGTGTGGTGGGACGTTCCTCGACGCCTTTTACGACCGCACTGACGTGATCAGAGCCGCCGCCCACGCTCACAACGCCGCGACCTGGAACAGCTGGCTTCCCGGCTTGTTCCAGCACCAGCGACTCGGTGACCGACAGCAGTGGTGGCGAAACCGCTGCAAAGCGGCGGTCGACGCCCACCTCGCCGAGAATGTCCGGATCGAACAGCCCGGCAGATTCAAGCCTCCGCCAGCACTCAAGAAGTGGGCCGACCTCCCACTGCGCGATGCCCCAACCGCACCCGCCAGCTCGGGAGCAGAGCAAACGACTACCTGACCTGCCGGTAGACCTCTTCGAGGAATCGCCAACCCGCCGCAGTAAACCGATTACGGCGGAACCTGGCAGGCGCTACCAAAACGTCCGGTTCGGTACCCCCTGCAGCGACGATGACGCCGATGCCGTAGAACCCCGCCTCCAAGCGCAACGCGTCGAGATCACGGGGCGGCGTGCGAAGCACCATCGCCCGTGAGCAAAAGGGCGCAAACCGTCCAGCACGCTCCAAACCCTTCCGCCAAGAACGAGCAGGAACCATCGCCATCTCAACCCCCAGCGGCGGCACCGCCTGCCGGATCACCATCCCCGCGCTCACCAGAATCGTCCCCTGCGGAACCGTCCGGAGCATGGATCGCTCCGCAGGCGTCAGCGCCTCCAAGGCCACGGGTTTGCCTGTGGGAAGTCCGAGAAGGAAGTGCAGAATGTCTGGAGAGGTGATGGCACCCAGCCCTGCCGCTCGGCGACGATCGCTCTCGTCCTTGTCCAAGCGGAAACTTAGCACCGCACAGGTTCCCTGAACCCACACCGTCGAACGACAGCCGGCGAACCCGGCGCCAGCAGATACCACCGAGGCAATCTCGCTGATGGCCTCCGCAGAGAGCTCTGCCGTACTCGTCATAGGCCCACCCTCTCGCAGCCGTGCCGTCCCGATCCACCCGGGGTCTCCCGGCGAGCCGGAGAACAGATGGGCCACCCCCATAGCCGGGCCATCTGCAGGGCGGAAGTGTTTCCCCGTGCCTGGTGACGCGTCCTACCCTCCTCCGGTGGTTTCCAGTTGCACCCGTTGCTGGGGACCAGCAAACCCGGGGTTATTGATTGTGGTCGCGGACCAGTTTCAGGTAGTCCGCGAGAGAGCCAAGGCCGACCGCCGCGCGACGTTCGTCGACTGCCTGAGGCTCAGCCAGGGGAGCTGGGGCGATCTCACCATCGTCAGCCAGAACGAGTTGTGTTCCATACAGTTGTGGCTGGTCGACGTTTCGTAGGCAACGGTCTTCAAGGTAGGCCAAGTCCTTCAGCCTTGCTTCGCCGTCCGCAACCGCATCGCGCATCAATGCCAGGAAGATCCGCTGCTGGACGGGGTCGGCGTCCGCATGCTGAGCAATCAGCCACGCAGCGTGGGCCGCATCGAGACCGACGTCGCTGATTCGTGGCCAACCGTACTCAGCGGCCACCGCAGCGAGCCATCGCGTGTTGTCGGCATCCACCACCCGGGCCTGCTCGCGCTCCTGCTCGGTCCACCGCCCACCGGGTGCGTTCTTCCTGACCTCCTGGTCGAGGTCTCGCCGCCGCAGCAGCTCAGAAGCCAACTCAGCCAGGTCCACCAGACCTCCGGTTGCCGCTGTCGGGTGCTTGCCAGCTATTTGGACGGCCAGGCTGCTCGATCGGGCAGCGGAAACTTGAAGCTCAGCTGGCCGGCGCGGTTCGAATAATGATGCGCGTGTGCCGTTTTTCCGCGACCAGGTGGCCGGCGACATCGGTGGCGGTTCCGGCTGGGTGGACCTCGATCCAGGTGTTGGTCAATGATCGGCCGTGACGGTCCCAGCGGCGAATCTGCTCAGTGACACGGTCGGCTAGCTGCTCGCCCTGCGGGCCGTATGCGCACACGCCCAGTTCGAAGATTCTCGTCCCGTCGTCGCCACGGGGAGCCTCCCGCATGGTGAGGTAAGCGAACGTATCAAGGTCGAACACGGCCATACTGCCCCAGCGGTACATGGGCTCAACGAGCATGCCTTCGATCGCGTCGCCGCGTGCGAGGAGGCGGCAGAACCCATCCATGGTGGCCAGCCAAAACTCAAAGTGGCCGAGCTCGGATTCCGTGGCGTTCACGCCCAGCCAGGTGTGGCAGGCGGGGTGCTTGAGTGCGCCACCGAGGGCCTCGGGGTCTACGGATTGCCGGTCATCGAGTCGCAGGAAGACCTCGATGTCGTCGCGGAGTCTGACGGTTGACTCGGGGCAGTACCCGGCGCCTCGCATCGGAATGAACCCGCAGTAGATCATGGATCGGCTCCGCCAGAAGCCGTTCCCGCGTTCGAGTGCGACCGAACGCGTCAGCCCACGCACCCGCAGCGGCACCACGATCCTGCCGTCCATGGTGAGCTGGTCGGACCAGGCGGGCGGCACGTCCCAGGCTCCTGCGGTGACGATGATCCTGTCGTAGGGAGCGTGACCCGGGTAGCCGTACTCGCCGTCGCCGCAGATCACATGCACGCTGCCGTAGCCGGCAGCCGCAAGTCCGCTCCGGGCCGCATCGACGACGTCTCCATCGATATCGATGGTCGTGACATGCCCGTCCGGGCCCACCAGGTGCGCAAGGAGCGCAGCGTTGTAGCCCGTCCCCGCCCCGATCTCCAGGACGCGGTGGCCCGGCTGCACGTCGAGTTGCTCAAGCATCTGCGCGACGATTCCCGGTGCGGAAGCCATGCTGCGAGGTCGGCCGTCCGCCCCTGGGTGGGTGATGACGCCGTCGTGAGCATAGGCGGCCTCGACCGCGACGTCGGGGACGAACAGATGTCGTGGAACTCCACGCATCGCAGCCTCAACCCGCGGTATATGGAGCGACCCCCACGCAATGAGCTGGTCGACCATCGTGTTCCGCAGTTCTTCCGGAGGCGTCGGGGCCGCGTCGAGACTCACTCAGCCAAGCCTACGACCGTGGCACGTGATCGTTCGGTATCTCGAAGGGCCCTGCCTGGATCTGGCGCACATTAGCTACTTCCCATCTCCTGCAAGGAAGCAACCGTCACGTCCTAGGAGTACGTCCCGGCCAGCACGGTCCCTGCCACGACAGCCGAACTCGGGAGCACGCTGCAACGCCTGCGCCCCCTGGCTCACCCTTCGCTGCCACTGAGAATTCTTTCCGACCCACCCACCGGCGTCCGCGACGCCATCCACCGACAACACGGCGTCCTCACCTCCAACGAACATCGCTGGCTGAGCTGACGTACCGATGAACGGCCCCCCAAGGGCCGGTGCTGTCGGCCGGGACGGCGGGCTGCTCTCACATGCCGAGCTCGTTGCGATCCTCACCGCCCCCGGCGGGCCGATGCCACAGCCGGAACCCGCGACCCGAGTTGGCTCACGTCACCGACACGATAAATCGCTCGCGCCGCCACTCTTGATCCCACAAGATTCGTCTATGACCACTTCCTCGCTCGATGACTGGTCACCCGCTGACAGCCCCTACGCCATCGCCGTATCGGAGGCGCAGTGGTGGCTGCACGCGGTTGAGCTGACCGTCTTCCGTATGCGGGAAGGCGAGGAGCGCTGGACACACCCCTTCAACGCGGAGCAGGTCGACGCTCGTCTACTTATCCTCGCGTTGCGTCAGCTTCTCACTGCGGAGCAGCTCGAACAAGCCGCCCTTCGTGACCTGGACGTGGACCCAGCAGTTGGCCAGGCCCTCACGGCCGCCCGTCAGCGCTTCGACGGCTCGTTGCCCGGTCTCAGGCACATGCGCAACGCGCTCACACACTTCGATGCATGGTCGCGCGGCCAAGGATACGGCCCACAGAAGGATCGTCGGGATGCCGGTGAGCCCCTACGCGATATCGCTCGCGTTTTCTCGGCCTTCGGCTACGACCCTGGTGCTGACACCGTCACACTTGGGCCGTATACAATCCACGTGAGGGTTGCACTTGAGGCCGCCTACGACTTGTGCGAGGCCGTTTGCGCCGCTGCCCACGAGGTCGACAAGAAGACTGCCGCGGACCTGCGTGTCAAAGCCCTCCAAGTGTTGACCAATGCTGGCATTCAACCTGACACTGTCGATGCACTATTGCAGCTCCTTCATGGGTTTGACCTGCGACTGGTGCTGTTCCCTGACTCCGACGGACTGGGCGATGAGCGCGCGAAGCTGGCCCAGAAAGTAATTAACGCCCTCACCAGCGCGGATATCTGCCTCATCTCTTCTGTTCAACCCGGGGCTCAAGACATCACTATGCGTCTAGTAGGCGGAGAGTGGTTGTACGTGCGGCCGGGCGCCGATGTCGGGCCCTCGTAACGATTTGAAGGACACGCGCGGGATATTCGGCTGATCCTCGAATCCGACGCTACTTTCTCGGTCGTGCTCATGCGGTTGCCGTTGCCCTGGTCGTTGCGATCCTCACCCGCCTAAGAGGACCGGTGTTGCACGGGCCGGAGCCTGCCGCCGCGGTGAAGGCGTTCCAGTTGCGATCCTCACCGACCCGGGTGGGTCGGTGCTGCCGGCGATCGCGACCACCGCCAATCGTGATAGGCGAAGAGCCGGGACAATTTCCCAGTTCCCTTGCAGACTGGGCATGTCGTTCACGAGCTCGGAAGGGACTGCGGATGGTCGTCGTGGTGGTAGAGACCGAGGATGGAACCGATCCGATCCAGGTCCAACTCACGGATGCACCTCGTGCGGCGGTGTCGGACGTCTACGGCGACGAGACGATCCGCAGCGCGCGGGAAAAGGTCGTGAAGCTGGCGCAACCGCTGTTCTCCGAGGCCATCGACCTCATACGGTCATCCGCGACACAGGTGAAGCAGAAGCTCGATGAGATGCCGGCGCAGACGCGGCCCGACGAGTTGGAGGTGCAGTTCGCGGTGAAGCTGGACGCCAAGTTCGGCGCCGCCATCGTGGAGTCCACCAGCGGCGCGCAGTTGCAGGTCACGATGCGCTGGAACGGCGGCGGGAATGGCTGAGGCCGGCACCGTCCCGCTCCTCCCGTACAGCTACGTGCTCGGGCAGGACACGCTCCGCCGCGCCCTCGAGATCGCCTACGTCGCGCCGTCGGTCGGCGGGGTCTTGGTCAGTGGCGAGCGGGGCACCGCGAAGTCCACGACGGTACGCGCGTTCGCCCGGATGATGTACGGCGAGTTGCCGGTGACGTTGCCGATCAACGCGACGGATGACCGGGTCGTCGGCGGCTGGCGGATCGACGCCCTGATGGCGGGAAGGACCGAGCCTCAGCCCGGGCTGCTCGAACACGCGAATGAGCAGGGCGTGCTCTACATCGACGAGGTCAACCTGCTGGACGACCACATCGTCAACCTGATCCTCGACGTGGTCTCGACGGGCCTGCTGGCGGTGCAGCGAGAGGGACTCGACCGGTCGGACATCCCTCTGTCGTTCACGCTGGTCGGGACCATGAACCCCGAGGAGGGGACGCTGCGCCCCCAGCTCCTCGACCGGTTCGGGCTGCTGGTGCCGGTGACCGCAGAGTCGGATCCGCGGGTACGCCGCGAGATCCTGCGGACCGTCCTGCGCTTCGACGAGGAGCGCGCCCGGCCGACCTCGGAATGGCTCGACCGCGGTGCCGCACTCGACGGCGAGCGGCGGGACAGGATCCGGGAGGCCCGCGATGCCGTCGCCGACGTGCGTCTTGGTGACGACGCCGTCACCCTGTGCGCACGGATCGCCGCAGAGTTCCAGGTGGCGGGCCACCGGGGCGAGATCGTCATGGCGCAGGCCGCGAGGGCGACGGCGGCCCTGGAACGACGGACGGAGCCGACGCCGGAGGATGTACGGGCGGTCACACCGCTCGCGATCATGCATCGCAGGCGCGAGGCGGTGTACGGCGAGGGCATCGCCTGGACCGACGAGGACGCGGCGACCCTCGACAAGGTGCTCGCGGAGGATAGTTGATGCACGTCCGCGAGCGGGTGGCCACGGCACTGGCCTGTGCGGCGCTCGATCGCCGGCTCGCCGGGATCCTCATGTTCGACCTCGACCCGGATCTCCTCCTGCCGTTGACGCGCTGGCTGTGCGATCTGATCGGGGCGTCACCCTCGGTCAGCGTGCTGGGCGCCACGACGACCGACGACGACCTGTGGACGCGGGTCCGCCCCGAACTCGCCGGAGCGGCTGGTTTTCGGCTGGAGCATGGTCCGCTCGTCGGCGCCGGCCGGCCGCCGGGCCTGGTCGTCGTGCCCGATCTCACCCGGCTCGGACTCGCCGGCGCCCGAGCCGCCGTGACCATGATTGGGGCGGACGTGGTCCATCTCGAACGGACCGGCCTGCAGGTGCGCTGGCGCCCCGAGGACTACTGGATCGCCTGCTGCCGGCGCGACGAGGTGGGGAGGGTCTCGCCGCACCTGCTCGATCGGTTCGCGGTCCGTATCGACGCGGACGGCCTGGGCGTGCGCCGTGGGACGGGCCCGGACGCCGCGCCCCTGCTCGACCCGCCGGATCCACGCTGGGTAACGGCCGTGCGGACGGGTCGGTTGGCCGGTCTGTCGAAAGCGGCGGCCGAGGACGTCGTGGAACGCGTTCCGCTGGGCGCCGCGGGCATGCGGCGTGAGCTGGCGCTCGCCCGCATCGCCCGCGCGCTGGCCGCGCTGGACGATGACACCGTCGTCGAGCACGAGCACGTCGATGCCGCGGCGCGCCTGATCGGGCTCACCCCGCCGGCCGCCACGGACGCCCCTGCTACCTCGCCCGTTGAACCGCTCGTACGCGGCGTTGACGAGCCCGGCGACGGGGAGGTCCAGCAGGACGTACGCCGGATCGAGGTGCCCGAAGGAGAATCCGCGCCGCTGCGGGCCGGTCCGCTCCCGGACGCCAAAGAACGCGGGTACCCCTATCCCGAGGATCATGCCGATCCCGAGTACGACCCCGACCCGCTCCGCTTCGGCGCCCGCCAGCGGATGGGCGGCGGACCGCCGCGTGGCCAGCCCGTCGGAACACGGCCGGCACGTGAGCTCCGCGACATCGCCGTGACCGCGAGCCTGCTGGAGTCGGCGAGGTTCCAGGCGGTCCGCTGCGGACGGCAGCACTTCCGGCTCGGCCACCCGCTTCACGTCGAAGCGGCGGACCTGCGCAGCCACCTGCGAGGACCACGACCGGCGCATCTGCTCGTCCTGGTGCTCGACCACACCTGCCACCGCAGGTGGGACTGGTACGACGCACTGACGCCGTATCTGCGGTGGGCGTACGCCGCCCGCGCGTCGGTGGGCGTGGTCGAAGTGGGCGCGGCCGACGCACCCGACGAGTTGTGCGCATGGGGGTTCTCCGCACGCGGACTGCTCGATCCCCGGGTGGCCGCGGCCCTGGAACGCCGCCCCGGACGGGCCACGCCGCTCGCCCACGGCCTCAGCCTCGCCGCACGTCTGCTGCGCCATGACACCCAGCAGGGAGACGCACCCGTCACCGAGGCGGTACTGCTCGTCGTCACCGACGGCCGTGCCAACATCCCGCTCGCGGCCAGCCGGTCGAGGCGCCTGCCGGAACGCGTCGCCGCCGAAGGCGTCGAGGACGCCCTCCGTGTGGCCTGCCAGATCGGCACGCTGCACCGGGTGCACAGCGTCGTCGTCGGTCCCGGCTCTCGTCCCGGCGCCCACCTCACGGCGATGCTGGCGGACGCACTCGGCGGTTCCGTCATCACCGGCGGCGCAGGGGAGGACGGGTGATCCCCGAGAACCGCCGCCGGTTCCTGGGCGCCGTGCTCGGAGGCGCCCGGCGCGCTCCGGGCGGCGCGGGACGGATGCGGCCCCCGGTGACCCGGAGCCGCCCGGCGCCGGAGGCCCGCGACACGCCCGATTCGGTACCAGATACCCGCGATGCCGGTGATCCGATGGTGCTCGACGTCATCGAGGCCAACCTCGGCGCGGGCCTGCCGGAAGGCATGGCCCTTCTCACGGTCATTCCGGTACGCCAGGACGACGGGAGCCCCGCTTTCCGGCTGCGCGGTGTCTGCTGCTGCGGCGATGCCACCGATTTTCCGGAGGTGTACGGCCGTCCCCGGCTGGAGCTCGGGTCCCTGGTGTCCGGAGACGGTGAGCTGCCCGCGGACGTGCTGAGTCTCATGCAGATGTGGTCACGGACGAAGACCTGGCTGATCCGATGGCTGGATCGACGCCTGGCCGCCCACGGGGACCGGCTCCAGCTGGTGATCTGGGATGACACGGGATACCGCATCCCCTGGGAACTGTTCTGGCTGGAAAACAACTCCGGCCGCTACGAAGGCTGGCTGGGCGGCATCGTGACCACCACCCGGTGGCTGTCCATCCGCACCTCCTGGCCCGAGGCCGTACGCGACTATCGCTCCGCGCACACCTGCACCGGGCCGGTGGCCACGTACATCGATGGGGCGATGGACCACGACCTGTCGCTGCTCAGCGGCTACCAGGTCGAGCCCAGCGGCAGCATGTACGAGCTGACCAAGGCGCTCAGGACCGACGGCGATGCCCTGGCCCTGGTGTATGTCGCCGCGCATGGGGAGTTCGGCGAGCAGGTGTCCGAGTGCACCCTGGGCAGCCTGCCGCTCATGCACGTTGATCCGATGAGGTTCCTGCGGCTGAAACCGTCGGCCACGTTCGTCTTCCTCAACGCCTGTCACTCGGGCTCTCTGGGCTATGACACGAAGTGGATCAACGACCGGGTGCTGCGCGGATTCGCGGAGGTCTTCCTGCGATCGGGCGCGGCCGGGGTGCTCGCGACGAACGGCGGCGTGGGTGACCGCCTAGCCCACGAGATGGCCGGTGAACTGCTCCGGCGCCTTCGTGACACCCCGGGACTGTCGGTGGCGCAGGCCGTCCGCGATCTGCGGGCCGAGGCCGCGAGCCTGGCGCCGGTCGACCTCGCCGCAGTCACCGGCACCGCAGCCAACAAGAAGCTCCTTACGCTGCTGTACCGATTCATGTATGTCTGTTACGGGAGCCCGCGCACGCAGGTCCTCCCTGACACGGCCAAGGGGGCGCGATGACTCCCGGCACCGAGATCACGCTGTCGCTTGAGCCGGTCGTGACGCGGCCTCGCGTCATGACGCTCGGACGCCCGCACCTCGTGGCCGTCGATCTCCGCCTCGCCGGCCCTATCGAGGAATGGCCGTACGACGAGGAAGAGTTCGCCTTCACCTGCATGCTCGACGGGGCGGGCGACCTTTCGACGGTGGCCGTGAATGACGCCACCGTCCTGGTCCACCGTTTCGGCGGCTCGTACGGTCCCGCCGAGTTCCTCGTCACGCCCGATGAGACGACCGGGGACCACTCCCTCTGGCTCAGCATCCTCACGCCGCGCGGCGTCGTGATCCACACGTCCGAACTCCCGGTACGCGTGCGGACGGAACCGCCGGACGCCACCCCGACGGCGACCCGCTCGCTCCTCGCACCGATCCCGGTCGCCCGCCGAGCGGGCGGGGAGCAAAGCGGCCCGCGTCCGGACGAAACGGATTCGAGTCCGCAGTACGTCTACATCGCGATCGAGCCCATCGACACCGTCCCCGATCGCAGAGTGTCCATGTTGATCACGGACTTGCTCACCGTGGCGGGCTTCAGGGCCGGCGACTGCTCCATCGGGGATCCCGGACCGAACGGAGCGTTCTGCGTTCTGCGTCCGGATTCGGTCCGATCGGTTCCCGCGTTTCTGATCGAGTTGCGGCGCGCTTCCTCCCTGGCCGGGCTCCGGCTCTGCGTCGCGCTCGATAGCGGCGTCGCGGGGCCCGCACGGGCGACGCCGTCAGTGCTCCTGCGGCTGCTCAGCTCCTTCACGCTGCGCGCGGCCGAGGAACTGGAGGACGGCGTCGCCGTCATCGTGACTGACGATCTCTTCCAGGATCTGATCGATGAATTCCGACGGCTCCGACCGTGGACCTTCCGTAGCGCGCAGATCAGTGGGCCCAGCGAAGACGTCTCCAATCATGCCTGGTTCTCGGTTCCGAGCCTGGAGCAGCTCCAGGAAGATCTCGCGAAAGTCCTAGCCGAGCTCTTCGGCCAGCGGACGAGCGCCTCATCCATCCTGGCGGACGTCGGCTTCCCCTCCCACCGCATACCGACCATGCAGGATCCAACCGAGTTCTGGGAGTCGATCGCGGCAGATTTCGCTCTTGGAGCCGTCCCCGGTGGCCTTGCTCAGCTCGCGGAAACGGCGAGTCACTTCTATCCGGGAAATGTCGAGCTGCTACGCATCACCAGGGCCCTTCGGGAGGTCGAGCCATCGTCGTACGAGGTCCTCACGCTGGTCGGCAGCGATCGCCACGACGACTTCCTGCGGTTGGTGCGCGCCCGGATCGACCCCGGCGCCGAAATATTGGCGACCTCCCCCCAGACGTGCGCGGTGCTGATCGGTGGTCCGCCCTCTCTGGAGAAGGTCCATTCGGTTGGGGAGGTGACGAGTGGATGGGGCGAGGTACGGCTCCAGTTGCGGCGATACGCCTTCCGTCCCGCGGCGCTGGAAAGTCTGCTGGTTCGGCACACCGACGGCCAGACGTTCGAGCTGCGCGGCGTGCCGAATACCACACAGATCCGGGAAATCGCCAAGGCGCTCGCCGACCAGTACCCCACGCCGGATGAACCGCGCGACCTGGTGCTGGAACGGGACGGCCCGCGGGGGACGCCCCATCGGCTCGACCCGGACCAGACGCTGCACGATGCGGGGATCCGCGATGGTGACGAACTACGCCTCGTCCGGCCACCCGCGGAGGACGATGACCATCTCGTGGTGCTTCTGCGCCGGCCCGATGTCCACCTCATCGTCGACGGCAGCAATGTGGCCCATCACCGGGACAACCCTCTACCCTCCGACGATCGGCACGGGCGTGTGGTGACCGGTCTTGGACGTCTGGCGGAAGAGACCGGTGCGGAGGTCACCTGTGTTTTCGAGGGCGGGGAGTTGACGCCCGTGGCGGTCGTCGCACCGCGCGGGGTAAGGGTGCTGTTCAACGAGCCTGGCAGGTCCGTCGAGGAACTGATCGAGCGACTCGCCCGGGCGGAGCCCGCAGAACGCCCCGTCGTGGTCGTCTCATCTGACCGGATCCTGACCTCGGCACTCCCGGACTCGATCGCAGTTGTCCGATCCGACGTGCTGCTGCGCCGCCTCACCCGGACGCCCGGGGACACCACTCGAGGTCCACGGCCCGAACTGGCTCAGGAACTACGAGACCTTACCGGAGAAGATCTTGAGCTCATAACCCTCAGAGATTTCATGGCGGACGCTAAGACTCATCTGGCGTCGACAGGCTCCGACGAGACGCTCAGCGAATTGCCCGAGGTTGAGAATGCTGTAGAACTACCGGCGATCTTTACCGACCCTTCCTCTTCACCGAATCTACTCGAT
The DNA here is from genome assembly GCF_042429965.1 of Actinoallomurus acaciae. Taxonomy (NCBI): domain Bacteria; kingdom Bacillati; phylum Actinomycetota; class Actinomycetes; order Streptosporangiales; family Thermomonosporaceae; genus Actinoallomurus; species Actinoallomurus acaciae. The sequence goes on along the minus strand of NZ_JBHLZP010000006.1, from coordinate 10,214 downwards.
ATCTCTCATCATGAGTTTATGCGCCTCATTCACTATCTTCTGAATAGAATCTATTCTGGATACGATGTGACGCCAACGGATGGACCCGGCGATCGCGGCATAGACTTTCTGTTGGTTAATCCCCAGATCGGGAAGTCCATTGTAGTGCAGGTCAAACATTCTCGCCACGCACTCGACTCACACGCCGTGCACGAGGTGTTTAGCGGTCTAGAGTTTGCCGAAGCCGCGGCGGCTCTCCTTATAACTACCTCATCCTTCACGAGGCAGGCTAGAGAAGCCGCGAAAGATCTTCCCGTGACATTGATTGCCGGCAAGACGCTACTCGGCCTACTTAGCTCCATAGGAATTGACGCTGTGATTGATGATGGAAGTTGAGTGCAATTTGAAGGTATTGCGCTTAGTGGCATTTGATCGCCAAATGGTCCGGGGCTCATGGCGCAGTTTGCGATGCAACAGACCATGGACGAGATCACCGACTATCTCGCCACGATCGACGAGAAGGTCGACGACGTGCCGCGCGCCCAGAAGGACGCTGCGTTGGCCCGCATGATCGGAGTGGGCTTCGTCATCGAGGAGACCATGACCATCCGAGAGAAGAGGGGCAGGGTCGACGAGGTCACGTGGTCGAAGGTGCAGGCCGCGCCGGCGACGATCACAGAAACCCAGGCGTACGCATTGCGGCAACTCGACTCACTCGCGGAGAAGATGGAGCGCAAGACCAAGATCGATGATCTCGCCACAACGGCCAAGGAAGCCGAGTCCATGGTTCGGGAGTGGCTCGCCGTTCTGGCTCGCTGCTTCCAACTGCAGGACGCGATCGCCGTGCTCGAACTCGACCGGGCGCTGGACGCGTCTCCGGAAGAGCTGGACGGGCATCGCCTCGGACTGAAGGTTGCCCGGCAGGACCGGCTGGAACACATCTCGCGGAGCACCGAGCGGCTGGTGGCCCGGATGAATGCGGCTGCTGGCGCGGCCAACGCGAAGGTGCTGCTGCACCCGGCCAAGTCCCCGGCTGTAGTCCAGTCGAGCAACCATGTCACGACCGGCGCCATGACTTCCACGGGCGGCTCGGGATCGAGTCCGGTCACCAGTCACCGGAGACGAGACGATGGGCGGACGCGGCCGCGGAGGCCAGGGGCAAGGCGCTCGAGACAGGAGCAAAGGGCGTCGATGCCGCCAGAAGCCGCGGCAACGAGACCCTCAACCGGGTTAGCTCGGTAAAGGGCAAGCTCGCCAGCGGGATCGCCGAGCGAGCGCGCCGTCGGCGCGGGGATGATGAGGAACGCGACGAGGAAGGCTGAGTGAGCGCCGACCGATCAGCCACGTGCGCAGCCCGACTACGCCCTCAACTGCGAAGAGCCCGGAAAGTAGGCCACTGCGATAAACGCCTGTGGCCTACTCTTCACTTCCTTCATCCTCATTTCAGCACGTCTCCCTAAGGCGACATCTCAGGACTTTCAGACAGGGCTCGTTCTATCTGCCCATTTACTGCCGCCTCCTGGTTGTCGAGACAACCTGCGTATCGCTTGAGAAGTACCTCGACGGAGTTCCCGGCTCTGTTAGCCACCTCAGCGGGATTCACGCCTGCGTTCAACCAGGTGGTGAGCGCAGCATGGCGAAGGTCGTACGGCCGCCCAGCGAGTGGTGATTCGACCTGAGCAGGTGTGAAGGCGAGCCTTCTCACCTCCTCCCATGCGCGAAAATGTTGTAGATCCGACGATGCCGCCGCGCTCGTTTCGGAAGAGACGGCCATCATCGGCCACGCCGAACTCCTTGATGTGCGCCTTGAGGATCTCTACCAGCCAAGGCGGGATAGGAGCATTCCGCACGGCGTTAGCATCGCGCTGCTTAAGTCCACGAGGATCGTGCCGGTTGCCACTGTCGGTCCACTTCTTGGTGGTGATCGGCAGCGTCTTGGCCAGGATGAGTCGCCCCCATCCCTTGTCGGGAAGTTGGCAGTCGATCTCACGGAGCGCGACGGCCTCGGCCGGCCGGAGCCCGGCGTAGTACAACACGGCGAAGAACGCCACCAGCCGACGACCACGTGCGAATGTGCTGGTGAAAACGCCTCCCGCGACGACCCATCGCACCATGTGCGGCTTGGTCTTGCTCTTCGCCTTACCGATCTTCCATGGCCGTCGGACATCTCGCGTTGTTCCCCTGCTGCCCGGCGTTCCGCGCCGACCTGGCGCGGCGGAGTTCTGGGCGTCGCTCACGCTCGCCCCTCCCCAAGACCGGCGAGCCAGCAGTCCAACTCGGCGCGGCGGATAGTGCTGCGGTTCTTCACCGCCTTCGGGCCGCGTGTGAAGCCGGCCATGGTCGTGCCGCGCATGTTCCGCTCCGCTCAGACCGGCGAGCCGATGCCGCTGTTCGGCGACGGCGATGCCGTCCGCACCTGGACCCACGTCGACGATTTGATCGCCGCGGTGCTGTGCGCGATCGACATTCCCTTGGAGCCGGGCCAAGCCGAGGTCGTCAACGCCGCCGGGTGCGTACTGTGTGGCGCCGAAGGAGGACTCGCCCTGTCCAGCTAGACCTCGCAGCGATCCTCTCGACGCGGAATATTCAGACACTGAACATTCTGAGCGATCTTCCATCGAGGTTTGGTGCGGCGCACCGGTCCGTCGCCTGCTCAGGATAAGGGACGGGAGTCATCAGCCAGTCGGTAGCTCTTGCGGGACCGGCTGGAATTCACTAGGCTACAAGCCCCGGTGGGGCAGGAGTGTGCCCAACCGCCGACGAGGTCCTTGATCCAAATTCGGATCGGGGACCTTTGCCATGTCCGGCACATCTTCATCCCTCTGAAAGGCCTCGCGCTCGCGCGGGGCCTTTCTGCGTCTCAGGAGAACCCCATGATTTCCACCTCGACCGCTCAGCTGGCCTTGATCGTCACCGCGTGGCTGGGAACCCTTCTGATCGTATGCGTCACTCTTATGTACGTACTGGTCACGAGGTTGATCGATAAGACCGACGGCACCGACATCCCGCGGGTGCTTCCCGAGCTGAGGCCGCTGCTCATCACCTTGGCTCATGGTCTCCTGCAGCCGATCGATACCATCGCCACTCTGCTGGGCGGCAGAATCGGCACCCGCGTCGAACCGCCCGACGGACCCGATGGCCCTGTGCAGGCTGACAATGGGATCGGGCGGACGCGAGGGGAGGAGGCATGAGCCGACGGCATGCGGGCCGGATCGGCTGGAGCGATCCGACCGCGCAGCGAGCCATCAGACCTGAAGTCGAAAAGGTCCAGAACTTCCTCGAGGAGAACTTGCTTGAGCGGGACGCGCGGATTCTCCTACGCCACTTCGGATTCGTCGGCGGAAAGGTCCCCACGCGCCGGGAGCTCGCGGACATGGAAGGTGTGTCCGAGACGCGAATCGATCAGCTCCGGGACAGAGCTCTCGAGCGGCTTCGCGTCGCACTGGATGGTCAAGACCCCGAGGAGATTGTCGCGCTCGTCGAGGGAACCCGATTCACCGACGTCCGCGAGGAGGACCTGCTCACCTGCCAACAATGTGGGCGTACGTTTCCCCCCAACCCGACCGAACGCCGCGGCCGGCCTCGGAAGTACTGCCATGACAAGCAGTGCCAGAAGAGCGCCCGGCGAGCCCAGCGAAGTCATACAAGGCCCTCAAACGAGTGACAACCCGTGGCGCCAAGCCACGGGCCGAGGGCGTTCTGTGCCATTCGTGTTATCCGCGTGTGCGGGGGTCGTGATGCCAACAGCAGCCGCGTACAGAAGGCCATCGTCCTGCTCTGCGACCGTGCCGACCAGAACGCCTTGGACGCTACCCGAGCGGTTGGTCGGCCTACTCCCATGTGGAGCAGACCACTCTCCTGTGCCGTGCCCTCGCCGACCAAGGCGACGACGCCGCTGCTGAGCGCCTAGCTCGTCTGCCAGGGCTGCAAGCCAAGGGCGGATGACCGAGAAGCCAAAGCGCAAGTCGAAGACATAACAGTCCAGACCCGCCTAGCGCCGCCTGTAATCCCTGGCGAACGGCGAAGCCTGGCTGGGCGGCTTCGGTGCGAGCTCGCCAGGCGGCCTTGGCGTCGGCCCGTGCGGCGGTGAGGTTCTGGCTTGACCTGGACGGCGGCAGCGAGCGGCTATCACGATCTCCATACCCGTGGCGTCACCAGAGGCTCGTGTCTGTCGGGTCTGAAGCAGGTGGTACGCCCCAGCGAACGCGAACGACGGCCAGGCGGCGATCAGCCGGCTGACCGCCGCTGGATCCGCGACCGGGGCGTTCGCTGCGAGGCTGGCCGGGAGTACCGACGATAAAACTGCTCTCCCGCGCATGGGATCCCTCACTTGTTGCCTGCGCCGACCTCACCAGCGGTTGGGCAATGGATCTGCCGAGAGACTTGAGACCCTCCTTGAGCACGTGCGACCGTGCTGGAGACCCGTCCTCGTAGAGGGAGCTGTGGCATGTCGCGACCGTGGGAAGTGGATCCGGACGCTCAGTTCAGACGGCGGCTTGGCAAGACGGCGGCCGAGTTAGGGAACAGCCGTACCACCAACGACTCCCCGGACATCTGGAAGCTGGATAACGGCGACATAGCGATCGTGGGCCGTCACGTGACCGCCACCTTCGCCGACCGGTTGCCCGAAGATCTTCGGATCGGTGATGGCGAACGGCTTGTCGTCATCCCGGGGAACATGCTGAGCGCGGCCAAGCCGGACATCGCGGATGCTTGACCGGATACGAGAGCTCCCGGGCAAGACGCTCAACATCGAGACCTACCACGCGTTGCGGCGCGAGGAGAGCGACCACCTGACCGGGCCGATCTGGAAGCTGGAGCGTTCGCAGTACTTCCACGAACCCGACGACGATCCCAGCTGGCAGGCGTTCAACGCTGGTGACTGGCCGAAGGTGCTAGCGGTGTTCGAAAGTGAACGCGGCGAGGCGCAGGCCGAGACGGCCAAGTACGCCCGGCACGGCAGCGAACTTCGCCGGCTCCGGATCGTTGAACGGCCGGTGACCCCATACCTACTGTGGGAGATGCAGTGGTTCAAGATCCTCGACGAGGAAGACACCGCGATCCGCGTCCTGGACGCCGAACAGATCCGCGACCTTGAGCATGATGCCCCGCTTCCCGAAATCCTCGCCGACGAGCACGCGCTCTATCACGTCAGCTACGACGAGGAGTGGAGAGCGTGCGGCGCTCGGCGTATCGAGGACCCGCAGATCGTCCGCCAGGCCATCGATGAGATCGCCGAACTATGGGAACCGGCAGAGCCACTCGCCCGCTACTTCGCCCGCGAGATCACACCGCTGATCCCCCAGGTTCGGTAACGGATCAAGGTGTGACGAAGCGGCATGTCTCGGAGAGCCGGTCACCGTAACGGTGCACTGACTACGGCCCTCTTGCTGCTCATCGCCGTAGCGGCCGTTGCTTTGATCGGCATCTCGCCGGTCGCTCTGGGGATCTTCCACGGCGCTACCGGGAAGTGGGAGCGGCTGAGCTTCATCGGCCAGATCTATGGCGCGGCATCCGCGATCATCTCGGTGCTGGCGCTGGTCGGCATTGTCTTGACGCTGAGCTGCCAGGCACGCGAAGCGAAACTTGCCTGCCAGGAGACCCGACGCCAGGCCGTCAGCGACCTTCTGAAGATGGCGATGGACGATCCCGACCTCGACGAGTGCTGGGGACCGGTCCCACCGCCAGATGATCCCAAAACACGCAAGCAACTCCTCTATACCAACATGATCATCTCTGAGTGGTCACTGTCGTTCGAGACAAACACTCCTCAAGGAGCACGTTCATGCCATCGCGAACGAGATGTTTCAGGGCTGGGTCGGGTGCCAAGCTCACTATAAGTGAATATTCGATCCTCGACCTTACACACCAAAAGGGACGGCTTCATGAATAAGAGCTTCGTAAATCGCCGCGATGAGATGCGACGACTAGAAGAATTCTATATGCGCGTCCAAACAGGAAACGGAGGCATTCTCTTACTGTCGGGCGTGGCAGGTATTGGCAAGACGGCCCTATTGAACGAGTTTCGCAAAAATCATTCAGGAGCTTCCGAGAAACGGAGCACACGCATCGTGGCAACGCGCTGCAATACCCAGATTGGCCAAGAGGACGCATATGGACCAATTAAGTCCACCCTCTCACAGCTCCGCAGTAAAGCCCCTAGGAGGCTCTGGCGCGCGTCGAAGGCAGCGAGTAAAGCCGTCCCTGATCTTCTCGCGCTTGTGCCTACAGCGGGACCGGCCCTAAAGGCGGCGTCTCAAGTAACAGCTGCAGCGATCGAAGCAGGCGTAACAGCCGGAGATAGCCTCTCTCCCTATCGGGAGAGCGTTATCCAGGCCGTTAGCTCCGCAGTGGCATCAACGTCTTCTGCCGAACATCCCGTCATAATGATTATTGACGATGCACACCGAATCGATCCCAGCACATCTGCAGTCATCGACCACCTCACCGATGAGCTCGCCGACCGCCATCTCGGTTTCATATTGTCACTCGCGGTCGAAGAGATGCAAAGCCGAAAGGATTTGCATCATCTTCTACAAAAATGGGAACGCAACGACATTCTTACCGAGGTCGAGCTCAAGGGCCTTACAGAGTCGGCCACCGAAAAATTCGTACTTCAGAATTTTTCGGCAGAAGCCGAGCTGGCCATACCCGCGATAAGCGAACTTCAAGCTCTCACTGACGGACATCCGCTGTTTCTTACTCAATGCCTACAATTTATCGCAGAGGCACGTTCGATCGATTTCGACATCACGACGCCAATTTTCCGGACGGTGCGCAGCGCCATCGGCCGTCGCCTCGAAAATCTCGACAAGGAAACACTTGAGCTTCTCACTCTAGGTGCAACCCAGGGTGACATTTTCACGACCGCTACCCTCGAAGGCATGTCGTCGCTATCACATACCCAAATCCTCAACCGTCTCCATGAACTTAGTCGCAAGCATGGACTGATCAAAATTAACGAGCGAACCGAATGGACAGATGACAGCTACTCCGACAGTTACTACTTCGAGCATGGCCTCCTACAACAGATACTTTACGAGAGGCAGAGCCATGCGCTAGCACGCGAGCGCCATGCTCACATCGCCGAAACACTCTCATCGCTCACGGCCGACGATCCGGACACGCCACTAAGAGTAAGTCTCGACATCATTCGACACTATCGCGCCGCCGGAAAATTCGAGGAGGCAATAGGACGTAGCCTGACGGTAGCCCGTCAAGTCGCAATTATTGGCACGTCTTTCGACGAAGCTGAATCTGTTTGCCGGTCCGCCATCATCGACCTTCATAAAATCCCTCGGTGGACTCGGCAAGATCGGTGGCTCGCCGAAGCAACTGAGCTTCTGCTCATATTGACTGAAACCCATTGGCGAGTTCCGAAGCATGGAGCTTCGGATAGCGACGTAATGACTCTGGCGCGCGATGCCCAGCAGGCAGCCGAACGAGTCGGCGATTCGAGGCTGATCGCTCGTATGCTTTTGTTGCGAGGACGGGTTACTCTGCATACCACGGGTCTCGCAGAGTCGCTTCGGCTGCTCGAACGCTCGATTGAGGTTGGTCGCGCCGCCGGTGATCCGGTCACACTTTTCGTCGCCCTCGCTGAACTTGGCCGTCAGCTACCCAAACGTGATCTAAATGCTGGTCTTGAGATTCTCCATGAAGCCGAAAGGCTTTTCGAGGAAAGTTACGAATTGCGGAACTCACTCGACCCCGCAGTCCTCCATGCTCGCAACCTTACGGAGATGCAGCTAGGCGTCAATTACTTCGATATCGGCGAGTTCGGAGAGGCTGAACAGCGACTAAGCCGCTGCGTCGAGCACCTTCGCACACAGCCTTTTAATGTAGAGCTCCCAATAGCGTTAAATTACTTGGCCCAGCTAAAAATTTCTATGGGAGCACGGGATGAGGCTTACGCAGTTCTGACTGATGCTCTCACCTTAGAAGAGAATCGCGGCGGTCCGAGCGGATGGCATGCATATAACAAGATCTTACTCGCCCTCACGATCAGCCCCTATAGCGACCGTGAAAGCTGCCGGAGAATCGCAGACGAAGCCTGGGCGGAGACCGAAGAGACCTGGCTCGTCAACCTGGTACCGATCGTGAGAAACATTTACGCTACGGTTCTACTCGAACGCGCCGACGGTGACGCATCTTGGCTGGATGATGCAGACCGGCTTGCCGCAAATACCATCGACGAGACGCAGAAAACGGGGATGGTTCGCAGCGAGATCGCAGCTCTAGTCCTCCGCAGTCGAATAGCGCGCATTCGTGGTGATCGAAGCTCTGCAGTGGAGCTAGCCATCCAAGCAGTTACGATTCTCACTCAATTCGGCGACCTACCCGCGCTTCGTACCGAGGAAGTTCTCCTGCACGCCGCCCTCGCAATCAAGGATGGCGGAGACTCTCGGTTCGCCATATCCCTGTTGAAGAGAGCATGGAGAGAGGTTCAGAGGAAAAGCAACTCTATCGCCGATCCGATAGCAAGAACACGTTTCATCAATAACGTACCCCTCAACCAGCTCATTGCGCGTCTTCAATGACGACCGGTTCGAATGACCCTCCCCTATCACGCATACTGCGGGTCCGGACTCGTAAAGGCACGACCTACGACAGTCGCGGAAGCCTCTCCCTATCGTGCTCGTCCGAGCAGGTTGTAGTCATTCGGCACCAACTCCAGAGGTGGCTGCGTTATGAGACGGCGCCAGGGCGCCGGCGTCCCCAGCGCTGTTAACCAGGCGTCCCCATCGAGGACTGCGGTTGAAGCGTTTCGCGATAGCTGCCCCTGCGGGCAGCCTGCCGTCCTCTGAGCGATTGGCCAACGCCCACGCCCACGCTTGGCGTTGAAGACCCCTTCCCGCATCGTCTAACAGCCGGGTGCCCTCGGCTCCGTCATCGACCGGACCGCCCTGGGGATGAGTCTCCAATTCGTCTGCCAGCGCGATCAGGCTGATTCGGCCGATGCGGAGCTGGCTCTGAAGTAGATGGTAGGCCCCGACGAAGGCGAACGAGGGCCAGGCGGCGATCAAACGACTGATCGCCGTCGGCTCGGCGACTGCGACGTTAGCAGCGAGACTGGCCGAGCTCCCGATGAAGAGGAGCACCCAGGGCAGCCATTCTCCGCGCTTGCCCTTTTTGCTGGCAAGCAGGACGGACATGGACGCCACTATGACCACAATGCCGGGGAGTTAAAGGTCCTGGTGGGTTGTCATGTGCCTCGCCATGCCAGAGCGCGAGTTCGCGCATATGGCCAAAGCTCAGGACAGCCGCGATCACCGCAAGCAACGCCACGCTCATCACGGTCGTGAGGCGGATGCAGCGGTTGGAGGAACACCCGAGGTCTTGTTGTTCCGCCATCGGCGATCACCTGCTCCCCCGCAGGGACGCCTTGCTGAGGACGAAGGGATATGCGTTTGGTTCGTGTCCCCCCGCCGTACTGAACCCCCATCTCATCCGGACGGACCGGCGCTCGGATCGAGTCGCTCAACGCGGGCCGCTCTGCCGGGGACTGCCAGGTAGGGCAACTCTGTCTTCGATGATCAGAAGCGTTCCCCTGTTCTGTGTGCCCTGCAGGGGGCGCCAATCCCGACAGTTCGCGAACCTTCTTGGTGCCTACGTCGATGTAGGCGCTGGGGAGGCGGAACACTGGTTGGATGTGGTGGCGTCCGGTGACGCGGACTTCGTGGACCAGGGAACTGGAGGAGCGTCTTGCGGACGGCGGGTGCGCCGTGCTGGATCGCTTCCTGGATGCGTTCTCGTGCCTGTGCGAGATCGTCTTCGGATGGTGCCTGCGGGACGTCGGCGAGGGCGTCAAGCAGTTCGATCTTGCGCTCGCGTAGCTGGGCTACCTTATCCGCGAGTTCGCGGACGCGGCGCCCGCAGGTGTCTTCGGGCAGGGTCTTGGCCTCGAAGGCGTGAAGGTAGCGCTCGATGCCGGCTTCGGCGCCGGTGATCTCTGCTTCCACAACCTGGAGCTCCTTTTGGTCGATCTGTTGTCGTTCGGCTCGGCGTGCGGCCACCGCGGCGACGGCCTTTTCGAACAGGCCGACGTTTTGGTAGGTGGCCAGCAGCGCGTCGACGACAGCTTGGTCGAGTTGCTCGGCGGGTAGCCGTTCTGCGTTGCAGCTGTGGGTGCCGTATTTGTTGCGGGAGTAGCAGGTGTTGGAGCGCCCCGGGTTGGGTGGAGGGCCTGATACCTGGAAGGGTGAGGGGCTATGGCACCCCCGAGGAAGTACCCC
>NZ_JBHLZP010000005.1:0-54553 GCF_042429965.1 Actinoallomurus acaciae | reverse complement strand
GGAGGCGGCCGAGCGGCTCGGCGAGGACGACCGGGAGGCACGGGCGCAGGCGGCCGCCCGCGCGCGGGCGGCGGCCGAACGCCGCGAGCAGATCGCATACGCGCAGGGCGTGCTGGACATCACGGTCGGCTCGCGATCCAGCGATCTGGAGGAGGGCGAGACTCCGGAGATCCTCACCGCCGCCGACCTGCTGGGCGCCGAGGCGCTGGCCGGGCGGCAGGAGACGGTCACCCACCGCACCATCGCCGAGCGGGCCGCCGCCGACCGTAACTGGGCGTTCGGGCACGTGATCGTGGATGAGGCACAGGAGCTGTCCGCGATGGCTTGGCGGCTGCTCATGCGGCGCTGCCCGAGCCGCTCGATGACGATCGTGGGTGACGTGGCGCAGACCGGCGACGCCGCCGGCACCTCCTCGTGGGAGCGGGTCCTGCGCCCCCACGCCGATGACCGGTGGCGCCTCGCACAGCTGACCGTCAACTACCGGACCCCGGCCGAGATCATGGCCGCCGCCGCGGAGGTGCTCGCCGCCCTCGACCCCGGCATGCGGCCGCCCCGGTCCGTACGAGAGACGGGTGTGCCGCCCTGGCGCCTGGCCACCACCCCCACGGGTCTCCCGCATGCCCTGGCCGAGCACACCGCGCGGGAGGTGGCGCGCCTGGAGGAGGGCCGCCTGGCGGTGATCGTCCCGGATGCCCGCCTTTCGGAACTGGCCGCGGCCGTCACCGCGGAGGTCCCCGGCGCGGCCTACGGCGCCGACCCCGACCTGGAACGCCCGGTCGTGGTTCTCAGCGTCCGGCAGGCGAAGGGACTGGAGTTCGACTCGGTCCTCATCGCCGACCCGGCGGCCATCCTGACCGCCTCCCCGCGCGGCCGGAACGACCTGTACGTGGCCCTCACCCGTGCGACCCAGCGCCTCGGCGTCCTCCACCCGGGGCCGGCTCCGGCCGAGCTCGCCGGGGTCTTTGAACAATCCGTTGACAACGGATCGTTTAACTTTCTAGGGTGAGCGCATGACCGATGATCCGTTCATGGCTCCCGATCCGGCCGACTCCCGCGCCGAGCGCAGATATCTGGCGCTGACGAGGATCACCGAGCGGCACGCGCGCGGTGACCTACGGGAACGCTGGGAGCGGTCCCGGATGCCCATGGGCCCGCTGGACGCCTGGCGGCAGGTCGTCGACGTCGCGGGAGGTGGGCTGGCACTTCGGGAGCAAGAGCCCGGCGCGGACGTCGACGACATCGCCGCGGCCCTGACCCTGGTCCACTCGGCACGGGCGGAGGTGGACGAGCTGGAGATCGGGCTGCTGGAGATGGCGCGGGGACGCGGCATGACCTGGCAGCAGATCGCCTTCTCGATGGGGTTGGGCTCGGCCCAGGCGGCCCGCCAGCGCCACCAGCGCCTGACCGCCCGTACGGACCTGGATTGACCGGTGCCTATTGGCGGGTGCCTCATCGGGCGGCCCGGAGGCGGCCAGGGAGACGTTGACGATCGCCCCTGGCCCGGCGCAGGTGGGGCAGGGCTGCCCGGGCGAGCATGACTATGCCCGAGGCACCGATCGCCGTCCGGTCTGAGACCAGACGGCTCCGCCGTCCGTGACATTCGTCGTGCCTGTCACGAATACGCCCCTCGTCTGGTCATAGCTGGCATAAGGGCGGTCAATCGACTCGATGCCAGGCGCGCATCCCCCCAGGTGCACGCCATCCGGGCAGGCCGCGGCGCCGGTCCCCCGGCCTCGCGCCGCGGCCTGCCAACACTCCCGCCCGGCCGCCCTCGGTAGGCTTGAGGAGCAGGCGACGGACGGTATCGGGCGGGCGGTGGATGCGCGCAGAACAGCCGGGAACGGACAGCGGACTCGACCAGGCCGCCGCTGCCTTCCTGGAGGTGCGCCCGCGCCTGTTCGGCATCGCCTACCGCATGCTCGGCAGCGTTACGGAGGCCGAGGACATCCTCCAGGAGGTCTGGCTGCGCTGGCAGAAGACCGATCGCACCGCCGTGATCGACCCGCCGGCGTTCCTCGCCCGGATCACCACCCACCTGGCCATCAACCTCGCCCAATCCGCCAGGGCACGCCGCGAGACCTACGTCGGCCCCTGGCTGCCCGAGCCCGTCGACACCAGCGCCGACCCGGCGGTCGGAGCCGAGCGCGGAGAGGCCGTGGAGGTCGCGGTCCTGCTCCTGCTGGAGAAGCTCAACCCCACCGAGCGCGCCGCGTACGTCCTCCGCGAGGCCTTCGACTATCCGTACGGCGAGATCGCCGACATCCTCCGGCTCAGCGCCGTCAACACCCGCCAGATCGTCAGCCGCGCCCGCAAACGCCTGTCCGCCGAACGACGCGAACCCGTCGACACGGCCGAGCACCGGCGGCTCCTGGAGGTGTTCCTCGCCGCCGCCCGGGCCGGCGACGTCGCCGCGCTCGAGGACCTGTTCGCCGCCGACGTCGTCAGCTACACCGACGGCAACGGCATCAGGGGAGCCTCGAAGTTCCCCGTCGTCGGCCACACCCGCGTGGCGAGGTTCATCGCCGCCTTCGCCCCGCGTTTCTGGCCCGGCACGCACCTGGAATGGGTGGAGACCAACGGCAACCCCGGCGTCCTGATCTCGCGCGGCGGCACCGACCTCGCCCTGCTGAGCCTCGACGCTCGCCCGGACGGCATCCACACGCTCCTGTGGATGATGAACCCGGTGAAGCTGGAGGCCTTCGCGCGATCGCGCTCCCCCGCGAAGCCCACGTAGAACGGCCGGCCGCGGTCATGCCGGCTCGGCGACGATGATGTAGAAGGTCACGGCTGCGAGGAACGGCCCGCGGGCGAGGTGGTCCAGCCAGCGTCGCGCGTCCTCGGCGGTGAGGTACCCGGCGGCCACGGCCCGCCGGGTGGTGCGCTCAAGGCCGAGCACCCTGTCGGCGGCCTGGACGTCCCGGAACACCGGGGTCACGGGAATGACCACCGGCACGGAGAATCCGGCATCGGCCGCCAGCCGGGCGAGCTGCCTGCCGATCCTCGCGTTGCGGATCACCTGATCGGTGACGTGGCGGGTGTAGGCGCTGGAGAGCCCGCTGTCGGGATGGTCGATGGCCAGGGTGTCCCAGTCGGGTTCGCCCATGGCCAGCCGCCCGCCCGGCCGCAGCACCCGGCGGATCTGGGTCAGCGCCCGGGCGGGATCGGCCACGTGTTGCAACACCCGGTCGGTACGGGCCCGGTCGACGGTGCCGTCCGCCAGCGGCAGGTCGTGGACGTCGCCGAGACAGACCTCAACGGCGGGAAGGCCGGCGGTGCGCTCCCGGGCGGCGTCGACCATCTTCTCGTCACTGTCGACGCCGATCACCGCTCCGGCCGGGGTGACCGTCTCGGCGAGAGATCCAAGGTCAGTGCCCGGACCACAGCCGACGTCCAGGACCTTCTGCCCGGCGCGGACGTCGAGTTCTTCGAACATGCGCCGCTTGTACGAGCGGCCCGCGTCGGTCCCGGCGAGCCGGTCCAGGTAGGAGACGTGGTCCGGCGTGGTCGTCTCGAATGTCGATGAGGTCACGAACATCAGTGAACCAGCCACGCGCAGGCTCGGCCGGGAGACCGGGACGATCGGGGCGATTCACCGACGCGGCGAGCGCTCGGGGCGATGCGTCGCCGTGCCGAGGGTTCGCCGCACCTACCGTTTGCGCATGAGCAGATGGCCTCGGCGGAACCGCTCGTCCTCGCGAGGCTCGCGCAGCATCCGGCCGACCTCCACGAAGTCCGCCTTGCGGGCCAGTGCGGCCAGGTCGTCGATCGGCCACCGGTAGGCCGGCGTCACCTTGTGGTCGAACACCTCCACCGGCCCGCCCTCGGACTCGAAGAAGCCGAGCAGGAGATGGCCGCCCGGAGCCAGCACCCGGCGGAACTCGGTGAAGTACGGCGGCAGCTCCTCCGGAGGGGTGTGGATGACGGAGTACCAGGACACGATGCCGCTCAGTTCTCCGTCGGCCAGGTCGAGGGCGTCCATCGAGCCGACCTCGAAGCGCACATCGGGATGGGCGGCACGGGCATGGTCGATCATCGCCGGTGACAGGTCGACGCCGAAGGCGTCCAGGCCCAGGCCCCGCAGGTGTGCGGTCAGGTAGCCGGGGCCGCAGCCGAGCTCGGCGACGGTTCCGGCGCCGTCGGCCGCCACGAAGGCGGCGAACGCGGCGAGCACCGCGCGGTCCAGCGGCAGCCGGCTGAGCGAGTCTCGGACGAACTCGGCGTAGAGGGCCACCACGGCGTCGTAGGCCTCTGCTGTCGTGCTCAGGTGGGCAGGTCGTTCGATCACGGCGGACGACTCTAGTTCCTCGTCTCGCTACCGCATCAGGTGATCGCACTCTTCGGTGGCGCTCTCGTAACCGCCCCGGAGGAAGGCGTGGATCGCCGCCAGCTGGTCGGCGGAGAAGGTGGCCGTCAACCGGCGGCTGCGGGCGTCCATCCCTTCGTAGAACGACGCGATCCGTTCGAGTGCCGGGGCCGAGGCTTCGACGAGGACGCGGCGGCGGTCCCCCGGGTCCGGTCTGCGCCGGACGTATCCCGCCTTCTCCAAGCGGTCGATCATGTGCGTGACCGCGCCGGTGGTGCGGCCGAGCCGAGCGCTGAGGGCGCCGGCGGTGGAGGCTCCGGCCCGGTCGAGTACGTGCAGGCAGAGCAGGTCGGTCTGCGCGATGCCGAGATGCCGGGCGATCAGGTCGTTCAGGCGCCCCAGCGCCCCGGCGAGGTCTGTCATGGCCGCGATGATCCGGTCGGCCGGTTCGTCGGTCTGGTCGTCCTGCGGTTTGACGGGCATGCGCGATTCCATTTACCTTCACGATTAAGATACTTAGCTATGCAGCTACTGTATCGGATGCTTACGGGTCGGTTCCCCTTGGAAGGAGTCCTGGTATGGACGGCTGGTACGTGGACGACCGTTGCGTCAACTGCGATGCCGCCCGGCAGCTCGCGCCCGGCCTGATCGGCGAGGCCGACGGCAGGTCACGGGTTCTGCGCCCGCCGCACGATGATGCGGAGGCACGGCGACTCCACGCGGCCGCCTTCGCCTGCCCCACACGCTCGATCCACCCGCCGTCCGGTCGTCTGGACCAGGCGCTCGACCCTTTTCCGATGGCCTTGGACGACGGCGTCCTGCTGTGCGGGCACAACTCCCGGCACACCGCCGGGGCCAATTCCTACCTGCTGCCGCGGCCGTCGGGCACGGCGATGATGATCGACACACCTCGCTGGAGCCGTACGCTCGCCGAGCGCTACGCGGCGCCGGGCCGCGTCACCGACGTGCTGCTCACGCATCGAGACCACGCCGCGCACGGCCGCCGCTACGCGGACCATTTCGGCGCCCGCCTGTGGATCCACGAGGGCGACCTCGACGCGGCACCGGACGCGGACCACGTGATCCGGGGCCTCGAACCCGCGGAGATCGGCGACGGGGTCACCGTCCATCCGCTGCCCGGCCACACCAGCGGCAGCGTGCTCTACCTCGCGGATGACCGCTACTGCTTCAGCGGCGACAGCTTCTACTGGTCACGCACCACCGGTGATCTGGAGGTCGCGGACAGCGTCACCTGGTACTCCATCCAGGAGCTGGCCGCCTCCCTGGCCAGAACGGTCGGGCGGGCACGCTTCGAATGGGTCCTGCCCGGACACGGTGACCGTCACCGCCTGACCGCCGACGAGATGTCCCGGCGGTTGCAGGCGCTGGCGGAACGCACCCGGCTGCTGCGGCCCAGGCCGATCGACTTCACGGCCGTCCGATGGTGAGGGCCGCCGACGTCATGGGGGGCGGACGGGTTCCGTACCCTCCGAGTCAGAGGCAGCCCAGAACCGGGAGACGCGATGAGCCACCGGCACCCCCTGTTCGCCCGCTATTACGCCCGCACCAGCCAAGTGCTGGAACGCGGCGTCGGCGCGTACCGCGCGAAGCTTTTGAACGGCCTGTCCGGCAGGGTGATCGAAGTGGGAGCCGGCAACGGCCTCAACTTCGCCCACTACCCCGACATGGTCACCGAGGTCATCGCCGTCGAGCCCGAACCACACCTGCGTTCCATCGCCGAGACCTCCGCTCGCCAGGCCACCGTCCCGATCACGGTCGTCGACGGTCTGGCCGACCATCTCCCCGCCGCCGACGGCTCGTGCGACGCCGCGGTCGCCTCTCTGGTCCTGTGCAGCGTCCCGGACGAGGACACCGCACTCGCCGAGATACACCGCGTCCTCAGACCCGGCGGCGAGCTGCGCTTCTTCGAACACGTCCGGGCGGCGACGTCCGGGCGGCGCCGCCTGCAGAAGGCTCTCGACAGCACCGTCTGGCCCTGGTTCGCCGGCGGCTGCCACTGCGGCCGTGACACCCGGGCGGCGATCGAACGCGCCGGGTTCGTGATCGACCGCATCGACCGGCTCACCACCGAGGACACCCAGATCCCGTTCCCGGCCACACCACAGATCCTCGGCACCGCCCTCCGCCCCCCGGTGGAATAGGTGACCCGTCTCCCCACGCTCGTCGTCGTCAGCGGCCCTCCCGGAGCGGGCAAGACCACTCTCGCGCACGCGATCGCGCGGGCGGTGGGGTGCCCGGCGATCTGCCGTGACGAGATCAAGGAGGGCATGGTGCATGCCGCCCCTGGATTCGAGGCGGGCCCGGGCGACGCGTTGAGCAGGCGGACGCTGCCGACGTTCTTCGGCGTTCTCCACCTGCTGGTGAACGCCGGTGTGACCGTGGTGGCGGAGGCGGCGTTCCAGGACCGGCTGTGGCGGCCCGGGCTGGCGCCGTTCCACGGGCTGGCGCGCATCCGCATCGTCCACTGCCTGGTCGACGCGGACGTCGCGTACTCGCGGCGGCTACGGCGCTGGGAGGACGATCCGCTGCGCCGGGCACATGAGAGCACCCGGCCGAAGGACGCGGCGGCACGCCACGACGCGTTCGATCGAATCTCGGTGGACGCCCCCGGGATCGAGGTCGACACAACCGACGGCTACACCCCCGGCCTCGACAAGATCGTGGCATTCGTCAACGGCTGAGGCGTCAGAGGAGGCCGGCGTCGCGGATCTTCATGGCGACGTGGACGCGGTTGTCGGTCTCGAGTTTGGTGAAGATCCGGGTGATGTTGGCCTTCACGGTGGCGACGCTCATGTAGAGACGTTGGGCGATCTCGGCGTTGGACGCGCCGCGGGCCACTTCGACGGCGACCTCGCGCTCCCGGTCGGTGAGCCGGGCCAGTTCGCGTTGCGCGTGGGTACGGGGGAGATCGTGCCGGGTGGCGGCGGCGATCAGCCGGCGGGTGACGCTCGGTGAGAGGACCGGCTCACCCCTGGTCACGTTACGGACCGCCTCGATCATCTTGGCCGGCGGTGTGTCCTTCAGCAGGAAGCCCGCGGCGCCGAGTCGCAGGGCCCGGAGCACCATGTCGTCCGCGTCGAAGGTGGTGAGCACGAGGATCCGAGGTGGAGCCGGGCGCGTCAACAGGTGCTCGGTGGTGGTCAGGCCGTCCTGGACGGGCATCCGGATGTCCATCAGGACGACGTCGGGCCCGAGTTCGTCGATCACCCGCATGGCCTCGCGGCCGTCGCCGGCCTCGCCGACGATCTCCAGGTCGGGCTCGCCGCCCAGGATGAGGCGCAGCCCGGTCCGTACCATCGGGTCGTCATCGACGATCACCAGTCGGTTCACGATCTCGGAATCTCCCAGGGCAGGCAGGCGTCGAGGACGAAGCATCCGCTCCGGAGGGCATGGCTGAGGCTACCGCCCGCCATGCGGGTGCGTTCGGCCAGGCCGACCAGCCCCAGCCGCCCGCCCGGTCCGGGGGACGCCCCGGACGCCGGGTTGCTCACCCGGATGCGCAGGCCCTCTCCCGGCCGCCCGTCGAGTTCGGCGGTCACCCGGCTGCCCGGTGCGTGCTTGCGCGCGTTGGTGAGGGCCTCCTGGAGGATCCGGTAGGCGTGCCGGCCGGTCTGTTCGGGGAGCAGGTCCCGGTCGGCGATGGTGTCGGCCACCTCGACCCGCTGGCCGGCGGCCCGTACCTCGTCGACCAGGGCGCCGAGGTGGGCCAGGGTCGGCTGCGGAGCCGCGACGGCGCCATCGGACCGTAGCGTCCCGAGCACGGTGCGCAGCTCGTTCAGCGACCGGTGCGCGTTCTCCTGGATCGCCTGCGCCGCCCCGCGGATCTCCTCGGCGGTGAGGTCGGTCCGGTACGCCAGGCCGCCGGCGAGCATCGACAGCAGCGAGAGCCGGTGCGCGAGGATGTCGTGCATCTCCTGGGCGATCTTGGCGCGCTCCGCCAGTCTCGCCTGCTCGATCCGGGACAGTTGCTCACGCTCGGCGCTCACCTCCGCCTCGCGGCGCGAGGCCGCCAAGTCGCGGCGTCCGCGCAGATAGAGGCCGAAGACGGTGAGTCCGCCGAGGACAGCGGTGCCGGTCGTCAGGGAGACGACGGTCGCCTGGTCGACGCCGAACCGGACCGAACGCGCCACCAGGCACAGCCAGGACACGATCGCGACGGGAATGAGCTCACGCCGGCGCCGACGCGTGCTCAGGGAGACGTACGCCACCTGCGCCGGGCCGGACGCGATGTCGGAATAGCCGGTCAGCAGGCTGGTCGCCAACGCGATCTGCCAGGGCCGGCGTCGTCGCCAGCGCATCAGGACCAGCCCGATCAGGCCCAGCGTCAGGTCGACCAGCGCCGGAACGAGCCGGTCGTGGTCGCGGGAGACGGTCGCGGCCCACGTGGACGCGTAGAACATCATCGGAAGGACGGCGCACAGGTAGCGCAGCGCGACACCCGTACGGTCGAGGGGCGGCTGGTTCTGCGTGTGGTCCTCCACAGCTCGCAGCCTAGGGACGTCCTCGCCGGTGGCGTTAGCGACTCAGGTCGATCGCCGGCCGACCCAGGTCTACGCATGTCGGCGGTGAGCCAGGCCTGCGCACGGCCGCGTTCGACCTGGGTCCGATGATCCGTCGTACCGCCTCCGATGGACTGAACGCATGATCGAATTCAGTCACGTCAGCAAGGCGTACCGAGGCGTACAGGCGCTCGACGACGTGTCCTTCACCGTCGGCCCGGGGTGCGTCACGGGCTTCCTCGGGCCCAACGGCGCCGGGAAGTCGACGGCTCTGCGCATCCTGACCGGGCTCGCCCGCGCCACCTCCGGCTCGGCCACCGTGTTCGGCCGGGCGTACGCCGAACTGGACAACCCCGGAGCGCGCGTCGGCACGCTGCTGGACGCCGGCGCCCTGCACCCGGGACGTACGGGACGGGAGACCCTCACCCTCGGCGCGATGATGATCGGCCTGCCGAGGGCACGGGTCGGCGAGGTCCTCGATCTGGTCGGACTGACCGACCGGGAGGCCGGCCGGACCGTCGGCGGCTACTCGCTGGGGATGCGGCAACGCCTCTGCATCGGCCATGCGCTCCTCGGTCGGCCCGAGGTCCTCATCCTCGACGAGCCCGCCAACGGCCTCGACCCCCAGGGCATCCACTGGATGCGCGTGCTGCTCCGCGGGCTCGCGGACTCGGGATGCTCGGTGCTGCTCAGCTCGCACCTCCTGCATGAGATCGAGCAGGTCGCCGACCGCGTCGTGATGATCGGACGCGGCCGGATCCTGACGCAGGGCACCGTCGCCGAACTGGGCCGAAACCTCGAAGAGACCTTCCTCGAACTCACCGCGAACGCCGACCGGAGCGCCTCATGACCGATACTCACGGCTCTTCCGTCCCCTTCCACCGGCTGCTGGGAGTCGAGACGCGCAAGCTCTTCGACACGCGCAGCGCCAAGGTCATGACCCTGGTCCTGGCCGGCCTCACCGTCGCGGCCATCACCGCCCGCGGCGTCGAGGCCGGTCCGCGGCCCCAGACACTGGCCGGCACCGCGGGGGTCGGCTTCGGCACGCTCCTCCCGATACTCGGCATCCTCACGGTGACCGGCGAATGGAGCCACCGCACCAATCTGACCACCTTCACACTCGAACCTCGACGCCACCGGGTGTCGGCGGCCAAGTGCCTGCCACCGTTGATCACAGCCGTGGCCGCCTCGCTGTTCGCCCTGCTGGTGACGGTGCCGGTGACGATCGTCGTGGCCCGGGTCGAGAATGCCCCGGCCGACTGGAACTTCGGACCGCTCGCCATGCTGGGCTGGACCGCGACGAACGTTCTGATGGTCGCGATGGGACTGGCCATCGGCATGCTCCTGCTGAACGCCCCGGCCTCGATCGTCTGCTACCTGTCGACACCCGCCCTGGGAAACCTCGTCGGCCACCTCGGCGGCACCGGCGAACTCCTGGTCCGCTGGCTCGACCCGAACACCACGATCGGCCCGCTGGCAAAGGGCGACATGTCCGGACCCGACGCCGCCCGCCTGGGCGTGTCGATCATCTTCTGGATCGTCATGCCGATGACGGCCGGCCTCATACGCACGATCCGCAAGGAGGCGAACTGACTCTCCACGCTGCGCGGGCGGTGGATGCATGAGCGCATGGCGTACCGGGAGGCCGCGAGCATCGGCGCCGATCAACCCGCGGTGGCCTGGGTCAACGCTCTGCCGATGCCTTGGCCGCGGGCGCTCTCATCCACCACGACGTCTTCGATCCGGCCGCGCAGCCCCGATGGGATCGGGAACATGACGAGTGTCAGCATGCCGACGACGCGATCCTCGCCGCGAGCCATGAACACGGTGTTCGTCGGGCACTCGACGATGCTCGTCACGGCGGCGTGATCGAGCGGCTCGGCCGAACGCCTCGGTGTAAGGCTCGACGCCGTCTGTCTGGACCATCCGCTCGGCCATCAGGTGGCTAGTGGATGCCATCGCGCCAGTGCTCGGCCGTCATTCGCCACAGGACGTGCGGCCGGAGCGGGTGGTCTTCGTCCAGCAGGGGGTGGTCGAAGTCGTCGGCGGGGTCATTGGTCATGCCGATGCGCCTCATCACCTTCTGGGATCGCAGGTTGGTGCGGCTCGTGAATGAGACCACCTCGGCGAGTTCGAGGTCGTCGAAGGCGAAGGTGAGCGCGCGTTGGGCGGCTTCGCTGGCGTAGCCATGGCCCCAGCTGGATCGGCTCAGCCGCCAGCCGACCTCCACCGCGGGGGTGAAGTGCGCCTTGAAGCCCGGCACCGAAAGGCCGGTGAACCCGATGAACTGCCCGGTCTCGGCGATCTCCAGGGCCCAGAGCCCGAACCCGTACTCCTCGAAGCGGGTCTCGATCCGGTCGATCATCGTGTCGCTCTCATCCCGGGTGAGCGTGGCCGGGAAGTGCTCCATGACCTCGGGGTCGGCGTTCAGCGCGGCGAAAGGCTCCCGGTCGCCGTCTCGCCAGCGCCGGAGCACGAGTCGTTCGGTCTTCAGCATCGATGTTTCAGGCACCGAGTGACCGTACAAGATGCCCGCCCTCGGGTCGGAGCGGTTCGGCGGGTTCTGTGACGGTGCGGTCCTACGCCTGCGAAGGGATCGCTCCCCAGTGAAGGGACAGTCCGGTGGCGGCACGATCCGCGGTGATCTGCATCATGCTGCCGAGAATCGTCGCCCGGTCCGCGACCAGGGCCGTCCCGTCCGGCCCATAGGTGATCCGGTCGCTGACCAGCACCGGCGCGCCCTCGTCCTCGTCCAGGTGCCGGGCCATGTCCGCGTCGAGTACGTCAGGCCGGATCGTTTCGGATGCCCGGGCCACCACGATCCCGATGTCGGCCAGGGCCGCGTACAACGAGGTGGTGGTGAAGTCCACGTCACGCAACAGGTCCGCGTGCGGCGCGCGTACCCAGGAGATCTGATGAATCGCCCGGCGGCCGGCGAAGGCGCGGACCCGCTCCAGCCGCAGCCCGGTCTCGGTCTCGCGGGCCCGCAGCCGCGCCGCGATGGGCGCGGGCACGCGGCGCTGCGCACGGGCGACCACGATGGTGCGGACCTCGTGACCCTGCTCGCGCAAGTCGTCGGCAAAGCTCCGCAAGGATCCCAACTCGTACGCCAAATGGGGCGGTGTGACAAAGGTGCCCTTGCCGGGGCGCTGGACGATCAGCCCCTCGGCGCCCAGTTCCCGCAGCGCCTGGCGCAGCGTCATCAAGGTGACGCCGTACGCCGCGCTCAGCTCGCGCTGTGCGGGCAGCGCCTCGCCCGGGGCGTAGTGGCCGTCGCGGATCTTCGCGGCGAGGTCGGCGGCGATGGCCCGGTAGCGTGCCATGCTGTTCTCTCCTCTTCTTCGCCCGTCGGGCCGCTTCGACTGTCGCCGGCGACGCTCATCGTACGGCGGCCGACCCGGAAAGCGCGTCCCGCAGTGACGCCACGAACGCGCCGACCTCGGCCGGGCCGGCTCCGTCGAGGATGCGGCGCATGACGGCCGCGCCGACGATGACGCCGTCGGCGACCGCCGCCGCCTCGGCCGCCTGTTCGGGCGTGGAGATCCCGAAGCCCAGGAGGACGGGCAGGTCGGTGACCTTCTTGACCCGGACGGCAAGGGCCGCGGCGGACGGGGCGAGCCGGTCGCGTTCGCCGGTCGTGCCCATGACCGAGACCGCGTACACGAAGCCCCGGCTGCGCCGCCCGATCTCGGCGAGACGGTCGTCCGGCGTCACGGGCGAGGCGAGCAGGCTGACCTCGACGCCCGGCACGCTCAGCCCGGCCAGCTCGTCGAGCGGCAGATCGGGCACGATCAGCCCGGTGATCCCGGCGGCGCGGAGGGCGTCGGTGAATCCCGGCCGCAGCGCGATGTTGGCGTACGTGCTCGCGATGAGCGGGACGCCGACGGGCGTTGTGGCCAGTTCCGCCAGGACGGACGCGGGGGTGGCCCCCCGTGAGAGCGCCGCGTCGGACGCCTCCTGGATGGTCGGGCCGTCCACTGTGGGGTCGGAGAACGGTAGCCCGACCTCGATCAGGTCTGCCCCGGCGTCCTCGAACGCGGTCAGATAGGCGACCCAGTCCGGCCCGACGCCGGCGGTGATGTAGGGCATCAGCAGCTTCGTCACAGCTCCGCCTCTGTCATGAGGGTGGTGACGTCCTTGTCGCCGCGCCCGGAGAGCGTGACGAGGACGGTCGAGCCGCTGGGCAGGACCGATGTCCCGGCGGCGCGGATCACCCAGGCCAGGGCGTGCGCCGACTCGATCGCGGGCAGTATCCCCTCGGTCCGGGCGAGCCGCACGGCTGCCGCGATCGCCTCCGCGTCCGAGACCGTGACGTAGCGGGCGCGCCCCAGATCCCGCAGGTACGCGTGCTCGGGTCCGACGCCGGGGTAGTCCAGCCCGGCCGCGATCGAGTGCGCCTCCCTGATCTGCCCGTGTTCGTCCTGGAGGAACAGCGACTGGAAGCCGTGCAGTACGCCGATCTCGCCGTTCGAGGCACTGGAACCGCCTTCGGCCTCGACGCCGACGAGCTTCGCGTCCGTGTCGACGAAGCCCGCGAAGGTACCCGCCGCGTTGCTGCCCCCGCCGACGCAGGCGACGACGTGGTCGGGGACGGCGGCGGGCAGTTCGGTCGCACACTGCCGCCGGGCCTCGTCGCCGATGACGCGCTGGAACTCGCGCACCATCGTCGGGTAGGGGTGCGGGCCGACGACCGAACCCACGCAGTAGTACGCCTCGTCGGCGTCGGCGACCCAGTCGCGCATCGCCGCGCTGGTGGCGTCCTTGAGCGTACGGCTGCCGGTGGCCACCGGGACGACCTCGGCGCCCAGCAGCCGCATCCGGAACACGTTGTGCGCCTGGCGTTCCACGTCCCGCTCGCCCATGAAGACCTTCACGGGCAGCCCCAGCAGGGCACCCGCCGTCGCGGTGGCGACGCCGTGCATGCCCGCGCCGGTCTCGGCGATCAGCCGCGTACGACCCATGCGCCGGGCCAGCATCGCCTGCCCCATCACATTGTTGATCTTGTGGGAGCCGGTGTGCGCCAGGTCTTCCCGTTTGAGCAGAACGGTCACGCCGAGTTCGGCCGACAGCCGCAGGGCGGGCGTCAGCGGGGTCGGCCGACCCGCGTGGACCGAGAGCAGCCGGGCGAGGCCGCCCCGGAACCCGGGGTCGGCCCATGCCTCGGCGAACGCGTCCGCCACCGCCTGGCAGGCGGGGATCAGCGACTCCGGGACGTATCGCCCGCCGTAGTCGCCGAACCGTCCCATGGTTCGGCTCACTGTTATAGAACTCATGGATGAGTTATAGAACAGTTGTCTGGATCCCGGCAAGCCGGTCCCCGGTCGGCGGGGCCTGGGCTTCACCGCCGGGACGCCGTAGGCGCTTCTGGAGGCGCACCCGCCCGCAAGCAGGCCGTGGCGGCGTAGGCGTCGTGGTTCGCGAGTTCTTCGATTTGGCCGGCTGCCGGTTTCATGATTGGCGGGCGTGACCTACACCGGAAGCCGGGCGGCGGGCGGCGGGCGGCGGGCGGCGATGCTGCCCGCCCGCCGCGCTTCACCCGGCCGAGGCCATCGCAATCCGCAAATGGGATTTCCCGTTTCCCGAACAAGGCCGGGCCGACTCTCATGCCCTATCGCGCGACTCTCCTGAACTGCCGCGCGCCGGCTTTCAATCCGTTTCCCCTCGGCTCCATTCGTGGAGAAACGGCCGTTGATCGACTAGTGGGCGTAGCGGCGCTCGCAGGCCGTGTGGACGGCGGTCGCGTCGTCAAGGCAGACCCAGACATATGCGGCACCGCCGACAACGTCCGCAGGAAGTGTGGTCGGAACCTCGACGATCGCGTCGCAGTGAGTACTACTGCTCCTGGGGCCGAGCGATCCGCCGGCAGCATCGTAGGCGCTGAGCCACGCCCTTCTGCAGCCGACGGCCCGCATGTTCCCGTCGAATCCGACCGACCGGCCGTAGAAGGTCAGGGTGCCCCCGAGCCAGCTACCGGAGCCGTCCTTGACCACGACCGTTTGGGCCGGGTAGGTGGCGGTAGAGGCTGAGGCGGCCGGTGCGGTCAGGGCCGTGGACACGGCCAGGCCTGCCATGGCGGCGAGGGTGAGAACAGATCGGCCTAACGTCACGCGAGGCTCCTTTGGTGGCGAATGTGCGAGATGACGCCATAAGACTGCCCGCCGCTCTTGCATTTGTCCAGGATGCGAAGCGGCCTTCTCGCCACTGAATGCACGACGTTTCGACGGCCGGCCCGGGCCAGAGAACCGCCGATATTGAGCCGTTGTTTTGATCGCATCGCGTGGCGTTCAAATGCCACTGCTTCCGGTTGTCGTTTTCGGGCGAGGCGGTGCATCGAGGTCGCCGTCGGGCGGTCAGGAGGGGCTCTTCGGGCTCCCTGCCATGGCCTGGATGCTTTCTATTTCCATTGTCCGAACATTGCGGAGACTTCACGATGTCGGGGGCCCCCTGCGGGTCGACCGATTCGCGCGGGTCACCCACCACCGACCGGCGCCCGACGCCGGTACGGCTGATCGGCCGCAGGGTCCGGGATGACGGGGACACCGAGGTCGCCCGGCAAGTCCGATACCCGGCTGGACCTGGACCATTACCTAGAGACGCTGGTCCGCGCCCAGCCGCCCACGAGCAGATGTCCTACCGAGGCCCTCGCCGAACGCGAGGAGGGGCCGGCGTCGCCATCGCCTCGAACGAGAGCCTCAGCGGCTTCACCGACCCCCCCTGCGCCGCAATCGTCGGCCGCCTCATCCAGACCCGCGCGGTACGTGACTGCCGACGGACACCGAAGACTGAGCCTGATGCCGATTTCGTGATGGATTTCCTGGCCGCGACTTTTGGGGCTTCCGGTCAGGCGATCCAGGGAGGCGTGATCTTGTTGCCGGTGTCGCCGGTGGTCCAGGCGTGAGCGTCGGCGGGAGCCGTGACGATGGCGGTGTAGCCCTGAGGGCCGGCGATGAGCTGACGGGTGGCGTGGGCGGGCAGGACGGCGGTGTCGCCGGGGCCCGCAGTGGAGGTTTCACCGTCGAGTTCGATGGTCGCCTCCCCTTCGAGGAAGGTCCAGATCTGTTCGACGTCGAAGACGTGGACGGGGCCCTTCACGTCGGGCTTGACCTCGGTGCGCCAGATCGCGGATCGCGCACCGCCCAGGGTCGGCGAGGCGAGGGTGGTCATGACGGCGTTCGGGGTCTCAGATCGACGGCTTTCGGCATGACGGACGAGCGTCACGGTTCACATCCCTAGTATAGACAAGGTTGTTGTCTATATGGTTAACGAGGTTGTCCATCATGTCAAGCGATCTGCGGGGCTTTGAACTGCCGCTGCGGCTGCTACTGGGATTTCGGATGCTCATCGACGAGCTGCACGAGGAGCTCGCCCGGCAGGGCCATCCGCAGATGCGGCCCATGCACGGGTTCGTCTTCCAGGCCGTCATGCGCGCCGGCGGCCCGTACGGGACCACGGCCGCCGACCTGGGCCGGGCGCTGGGCGTCTCCAAGCAAGCGGCGGGCAAGACCATCGACACGCTGGAGGGCCTCGGCTACCTGCGCCCGGGACACGATCCCAACGATGCACGCCGTAAGACCTACACCCTGACCCCACACGCCTATGACGCACTCGAGCGGTCGGAGCAGATCTTCGAAGACCTACGCGACCAGTGGGCCGAAACCATCGGCGAGGACCGTCTGAGAACCATGCTGGAGGACCTACGCAAGGTCACACCACCCGACGCGTTCCGCCTCGACACCCCGCAGTGGTTCAACGCACCGTAGCGACCCCTTCGAACGGCACCAGTCCGATCCCGAGCGGGTTGGCGATCCTCGAAGTCACAGGACGAGGCCAGACAGCCCATTCTCGCGGCGACCCAACGGGCATCCACGGTGGGAACAACCCCGCTCGGGGATGGTCCGGCGGCCGATCGTCTAGCACCCGGCACGCCTGGTCGGCCCCGCGCACGTGGGGCCTCTCGCATGACCGTCGGCAGCGAGGGCGCCGGGCCCCTATGGGGTATCCGCAGTCGAAGAGGGGCCCGGGGTGAGAGCCCTCAGGTACTCCGCATCGAGGATCTGATGGAACCGTCGCGCTCTGCGGCTCTCGGCCGTGTCGGTTCGAAGGGCGCGGGAGTCGGCCCAGAAGTTCCGGCCCGGTGTCGCCCGGAACATGTGGGCGGCCGCCTCCCGAAGGTGAGTCTCGGAGAGCTGTCCCAACTCGTACCTGCTCTCCCAATAGGACAGGATCAGGTTCACGTACATCGCTTGCCGTTGCGCGACGGGATCGGTCGCCGACGAGTACGGTCCCCAGCGCTCCAGGTAGGCCGGGTCGTCCATCGCCATCTTCAGCAGGTCGGTATGGATCAGCCGGGATGCGTGTTCGCGGTTCGCCTTCGACTCGCGAGCCTGCAGGACGAGAGAAACGGCCACACCGCCGAGCGCGAGTACGGACAGCAGGGCGGCAGCAGCCCCGTAAGTCTGTCCGATGTCACCGCGTCGCGCCCACGAGTATGCGCTGCCGCCGAAGAGATCGAGCGCGAGCGGCGAGACTCTCGAACGGCCTGTCACGAGTCGCCTCACCGGCCCGCTAGGAAGGCTCGCGCGTATCCGCCGGCACGCCCGTACGCGTAAGGAAGCTCGCCAGGTCCTCGCCCTTCTCCCACAGCGCCGCCATCTCGGCACGGCATGCGGTCGTGATCTCCGGATCCGCCAGCAGCTTCGCGCCGGTGACGATGCCGTCCTGGTCGTACCGCACCTGGTACGTGGTGTGCCTCCCGAGCAGGATGATCTCCGGCAGCGAGCCGGACGTCTCCCACGAGGCGACTGCCGATGGGGACAACACCCGGATCCGCTCGCCCAGGTCGGCGCGGATGCGCAGGACGTACAGCTCCCACCACAGGTAGTCCGACAGCGGAAGCTCCACGATGCGCAATCGCCGCTGGATGATTCCCTGCGCATCGAGTCGCCGCTGATGCTCGGCGATGCCGTCACGCATTTCGTCGGCGAGCGCCAGCGAACGTTCCCGATCGCCCATGGCCATCGCCCCCCAGCTGGGCACATCGGGTTCTTGGAAGACCTGGCGGCGCTCCAGCTTCCAGGAGGAGTCAACCTGCCAGAAGCGGGCGTCGAAGTCCTCGAAGTATTCGTCGAGTTTCAGTTCCTGGCCGATGAGCTCCGCGACGCGCTCAAGCATCAGGGATGTCGGGTTTCGCAGCGATGATCATGTTGCGCGGGATGACCACCAGACGTTCGTCGGATACGACGCTGACTCCGGTGGGCAGCCGACCCGCGTACTGCTCGGTCATGTCCCGGCCGATCACGGCAATGTCTCCGTTGTCCAGTTCCCAGATGTCCGGGCACGAGGGAGTGGCGTTGGTACCGCCGAGCTCTAATGCGGACTTGCCCAGCCGTCGTCGGAAGCTCGCTGCCGGGTCGGCTTCCCAGGGTCGCTCCACGTCGGCCTCCGCTGTTCGCTCACTGAGTGGCTTCTTGAGCATCGCAGGGCAGTCAGGCCCGGACAACGATTCCGCGCCAGCACGGATGCGCACAGCCGACGTAGACGTCAGCCCACAACGATCAGAGGACCAGCATGGATGACCGGGGGAGCTGCTCGACTCTGCCCCCGAACGCTCAATCACCCCCTAACAGGGCAAGTCGGCCACGCACACGCGGGGATGTGCCTACGCCCTCGCAAGCTTGAACGGCGTCCCAGCCGTCGGCCGCACGCGAGGACAGTCCTTTAAACGGCCCTCTTTAAACGTTGCGTCGCTAAGGCCTGAGTGGACTGGCGAGTCGTGATCAGTCCACGCCGGATGCGCGAATGCCTGACCGCCGTCACCTACGTCGGCGTACGGGGCCGGCGGCTGCGAACGCTGTACGCCTGCATGTACTGCTCCGCGCTCCGTCCCGCTGAGGCGGTGGTCCTGCGCAAGGGCGACTGCACGCTTCCATCCACAGGCTGGGGAAATCTGATGCTGATGGGCAGATCTTCCAGACCGAAAGGGGCGGCATACGTCGACGCCTCGCCAGTGGTACTTGCAGGTTAGCCACGCGACGTACCCCTGCCGGAACACGACCTTACGGCCGGCCGGTTCTCCGCGAGCCTCGCAAGTTGCGCCGGGTGTCTGGCGCCCACATACTGCGGTGTGTAAGAGCCGGACCACGGAGGTACAGCGATCAATACCAGGGCCATCCACGCCGCCGCGTCATCCGCGCGACTCGCCTGAGCCTGGATCTTCTTCCACCCGTCCAGTCTGGAGCAACAGCCCATAGGAAGGGCTGAGCCCAGGCCTGTACGGGTTGCTTCACGGCCTTCGCGCGCGGGACGCCGCGGCTGCAGCGTTCAATCGTCGCAGCTCCGCGTGGAGGCCTTCTTTCATGCCTGTTTTCTCCGGTGGCCGCCGTATCCCGGCGCACCCGGTTCGTCCTTCGTTCCGTGATCCGCGCTTCGCCCTCCTGCTGGTCGGCCAGTCGGCCGGCTGGGTCTGCAGCTGGGCGGCGTCCCTTGTCCTGTGGGGATTCGCCGCCTACCACTTCGGCGCCGACCCGGCGGGCGTCTCGCTCACGGCTCTGTGCTGGTCGGGTCCGCCCGTCGTACTCACCGCGTTCACCGGCGGTCTCACCGACCGGTTCGGCCCGCGGACCATGCTGATCATCGGCTACACATGCTCGGCCGCCACGTCGCTGGGGATGTCCGTCTCGGGATCGCTGACGTCCCTGGACATCATGGCACTCGCCTGCGGTGCCGCCCGGTCGCTGTGCAGCCCCGCGAGCAGTGCGCTCCCGACACGAATCGTCGAGTCCGATGACTTGCTCGCCGCCAACTCCCTCCTCGGCGTCACCGCCTCGATCGGACAGGTGGCGGGGCCGCTGGCGGCCAGCGTCCTCATGGCCACCGCGGGATTCCGGATCGCGTTCACCGCCGACGCCATCATGTACCTGGTGGGCGCTCTGGTCCTCATCCCGCTTCCGGTTCTCCCGCTGCCGGAGGAGCCACGGAGTGCCGGGACAATGGCCACCAGGCGTCCGGCGTACGGGCTGTCGTGGTTCCGTACCGCCACGGCGGGCGCGGTCGCGGTAGCCCGAGAGCCGAGACTGTGCGCTATCGCGCTGGCCCGGATGGGGGTGGGCTTCACGTCCGGGGCGTTCCTGGTCATCGAGCCGCTTTACACACGGCACGTGCTGCACCAGCCGTCGTCCCAGTTCGCACGGTTCGAGGCAGCGATCGGTATCGGAGCGGTCGCGACCGGCCTGCTCCTCCCGGCCATTCGCCGCCGAGTGCCGGGGACCCGGTCGCCAATGTGGCTGCTGACGGCAGGAGCGGTCAGCTGCGGGCTGGCGGCGGCGCTGTTCACGGGCACGCCGTGGGTTCTCGTTGCCTACCTCGGTGCGTTCGTCTGGGGTGTCTGCGGCACCGTGTTCTACGCGGTCGCGGCCACGACCTTGCAGCGGCTCGCCCCAGCGGGGAAACTGGGCCGGGTCTCGGGTGTGATCTCCACGGCCGAATCCACAACGGAGAGCCTCAGCATGCCGGTGGCGGGCACACTCGTGGCCGTCGTCGGCCTCCAGCCGGGCGCGCTCCTCTTGGCAGCGGTAGCCGTCACGACCGGGGCGGCATGCCTGCTGGGGATGGCCGAAAACCCGACGACGCGCTCGTGCCCGATCTCTACGCACAGCCGGGAATGAGCGCGCCACCCGCTGAAGGCTCCTGAGTCACCTGGGTCAACGAGGCTGAAACGCCGTAGTCGATTCCGACGGCACAGGGGCCGGAGGTGGTGACATGCGGCGGCTACACGCCCGGCAGAGCGCCGGGTTTTGTACGGAGGCGCCGGCTCTTACGCTTGCGCGCGATCGGGCGTGCTTCCCAGCTCGCCCCGGTTAGCCCGATGAGAGCCGCCGCAGGGGTCCCCGTGTCAAATCCGGCACGGCGTGGTGCCTTCATAGGGTTCAGCAGCCCTGGCTCGCCTCGCCTTTCGCGCCGTTGGACCGGCGTTTCTGACCGGGACCGCAGGAGCCACAGGCGGGGCGCGACCAGGCCACCGATCCCGCTGATAGTAACGATCTGTACCCGTCCGGCCCAACCGGTTCGTGCCGGGAAGGCGGATCCAGAATTCGAAACTGGGTAGGCTGAGCTGGCGAGTGAGATCAAGGTAGGCCGACCAAGCCTCCTCATCTGATTTTCCACACGGGAAGAGTCACACGTCCCCTCTTCCCCGCAAAGCACGCCCACAAGGCTCGCCGCCACTCTGCCTGAGTGGTGGCGAAGCTCCGCGCACGTCCACTGCCTGATCATCCCGTCCGCCTTCGTCCCGCCCTCCGGGGAGCGGGCCAGACCCCAGGGGTGCATGGCAGAGCTCCCGGCGGAAGAACGACTTTGCACCCCTGGGGTCTGGTCTGCTCGGCTTGTTCTGAGACGAAGGCGGGCGGGATGACCAGGCTTCCACCTCAACCACCCACCCAGCGCCCCCTTGGTCGGCACGCGCCATCCCGGAGCCTGAGGCCCCCGCCGGAGGCGCTGGCGGGTCAGCCGGATCGGCGGCTGTGGCGGATTCGCCGGTACCACATTGAGGCCAGGGCGGGAACCAAAACCACCAGGCCAAAGGGATTCCCGGTGAGGACAGCGAGCAGTATCACCAGGGCAGCAATGGCGACGGTTCGGGCGATGTCCACGCGGAGCGGTGCCAGCGGCCGGTAGTAGAGCCGAGGTCCCAGGATTCGATCGTCGAGTCGCATCAACGCGCGAACTGGGTTCCCTATGCGCGGCATGCTCATACCTCCGGAGTCCGGTGAGTCAACGATAGGCCGCAGTGCTGGCCTGTTCAGGCGTTTGGGAATCGTCCGGAGCCGGCCGTCCGATCGGCGTGGCCGGAGCGGGCGACCTGCGGCGGCCGCGGTGGCACGGAGGCGAGTGATCTTTACAACGTGCTCCAGTACGCGGTTGAGCTGGAAGAACTCGGCTCCAACCCGATCGATCGGGTGCGGTGGAAGCCGATCAAGGTGGCCGAGGCGATCGACCCGCGTGTGGTGATCAATCCAGCTCAGGCGCGGGAGTTGCTGGCGGCCGTGACGTACATCGGAAGCCGTGGCGGGGGACGACGGCTGATGCCGCTGTACGCCTGCATGTATACGCCGCCGCTTCGGCCGGCCGAGGCCGTGGCGCTCCGCAAGCAAGATTGCCACCTGCCCAAGCAGGGACGGGGCAGGCTCACGCTCAACGCCTCGCGCCCAGAGGCCGATAGGTGGACCGACAGCGGCTCGTCCCACGAAGAGCGCCAGCTCAAACACCGAGCGCATCAGGACGTGCGAGTGGTCCCGATTCCGCCGATGCTGGTGAGCATCCCACGGACGCATATCGCAGAGTTCGGCACGGCGGAGGACGGCCGGCTTTTCCACAGCGAACGGGGAAAGATCATCGGCTCCACCTCCTACGGCCGGGTCTGGGCGGACGCGTGGGCCTACGGCCTGTCGCCCGAACGTGTCGCCTCGCCCATCGCGCGCCGACCGTACGACCCGCACCATGCCGCCGTGTCTCTAGGGTCAGGAGTAGTTGACCGACCGCCGGATCGAGGCCGCTCTTGGCCACTGACCGTCTCATGGTGAAGGGGGCCGCGTTCGTCCCCCGGCCCCTTCACGCGTCCGGGGCGACCTGCGAGAACACCGGAATTCTCATCCCGCATATATCCCGCAAACACCAACTGGAGCTTGCATTTGACGGGCATCCGGCCGCATAGAGACGATCAAGAAACAGAACAGCCCCGGACCGCATTGATGCTGGTCAGGGGCCGGTTCAAGGTGGGTGGCGGGTCCAGGATTCGAACCTGGGTAGGCTAAGCCGACGGATTTACAGTCCCGCCGCGCAACTCCTCTGACCTGCGTGTTCATGCCAAGGCGGCTCGATTTCGGCCCGTATTCGGCCCGAGTGCTGTGGCAGTGGGTCGCGACCTTCGCTTGGTGCGGCAGCAGACGAGGGCCGGCTTACAGCGCCGGAGAGCAGACCTCGGTCACTCCAGGGTCTCTTCCCAGAAGGTCCCGAACAGGCTGCATTGCACGGTTCGGGTGGTTTCCCGGATCCAGTAGGAGCAGAGGACGATGTGCCCCTGGCCGTCTCTTGAGCCCGGGATCCGGGCTTCCCAGAAGTTGGGGTCGCCGAAGTTCGGGACGCGTCTGGCGAACAGGTACGGATCCTCGTACAGCCTCGTGATCCAATGGGTCACGCCGCGCTGAACAGCCTTCGACGGAGATTCGAGATCGACCCACCAGCGGAAGGCTTCGTTGAACCCTTCGAGCTCCCAGTCGGGCGGTCGCTTATCCAATGTCGGCTAGCCTCGCGAGGAATTCCTCACGGCTGTCTCGTTGGCGAGGTCTGTCCCGTTGAGCGTGGGCTTTGGCGAGCCACTCGTCAAGCGCCTCTTGGTCGACCTGCGGGCGTTCCTCTTTGGCGTCCTCGGCTTCCTTGTCCTGGAAACACTTCCTGATCCAGTCGGGCTCGATCTTGACGCTCTTCTCGCCCGTGACCTTCCGCATGCCGTCGGCGGCTTGCCAAGGATCTTCGCCGTGAGTGAGGCGGATCAAGTCCCCGGCACTCAGCTTCCCGTAGCGGCTGACCACATACCCGATCGTGTTCAGCTCCGCTTCATCCAGCTCGCGGGGCAACAGGCTTGCGTCGGGGATCCTGTTGGCGTACTTCTCCTCCGCCCAGAGCGTCGATACGACCGGCCCCATGTCCCAGGCCATGATCGACTCTGAGAACAGCGGCACGCCGAACGCCGTTAGGTGATGCCCCTGGCAGTAGTAGAGAAGTTTGTGCAACTTCGTCGTGGACAGCCCGGGGAGGCGGTCTCGTAGGACCGCAGCTACGTCCCGCGCTGAAACTGGCATGGGCTCATGGTAAGCCTCGTTCTCGTGTGACTGAAGATGCATTTCATCACCCCGCGCGTCTCGAACACTAGTTCAAGTATGCGCCCTGCCTATGACATGTAACCACGCACTGAGGCTGCCTGACCTGCGCAAACCACCTCTTAGCTCCTGTATGCACCAAAGTTCAAGGAGCGTTCTAGTGACTTTCTGAGCACGGACAGTGGAACCGCGCCCCTGGCTGTCGCGCCGAGCGCTGAGATCGAAAAGCAGCGAGGCGGCCTGTGTGGAGTCCCCCGAATGAATCCCCGCCGGGTGACCTCCATCGGCGGGACTTTCTTGCGACGACGGTGATCATGTCAACGTACGGCGTGATCTACCGTGACCGCTGGCGTGCGCGTCGATGACTGCCGTACCACCGTGAAGCCGTCGATCGGCGGGCCTGCGGGTTGCCCCAAATTACGACTTAGAACGCCCTGGTCAACATGGCGGTGTTAACCGCTGCGGGCTTACGTGCGCACCCTTCCAGCCGGTCTGATCTCTACATCGCAGCACCACGTCGGCTCTGGGAGGAGACGCGCCATGACGATCACCACGGGGACGGGCCGGGCCTTAGCGCCCCTGCGGCCGTACGCTCGTCGACTCCTGACCGCGTGGTTCGTCACGGTTCCGGTGCGCCTCGGTCGTTTGCTGGAGGAGAGCAGCCTGCCGAGGCTCCGGGTCGTCCGGGCGGTCTGGCGCAGCAACCACGTCGCGGACTCGGCGGACGGTCCCCACTGGCGGCCGCTGTCCACTGGCACGAACAACCCTGTCAAGGCGGCCCGCGATTACGTGGCCCGCAGGCTCCGCCACGTGGTCAGGACCGACCGGGAGCACGTCGACGACGTGGTCCTGGCCGCGTCTGAACTCGTCACCAATGCCATCCGGCACACGCGGGGCGATGGCCCGTACTGGATCGGGGTCGCCGCCCACTCCCGGTGGACGCACCTGTACGTCAGCGACACCGACATCGCGGTGCCCAAGCCGACGCCCACTGACGGACTGGCCCTGTCCGGCCGCGGTGTGCCGATCGTCGAGGAACTCGGCCTGCTGTGGTTCGTGGTCGGCGTGTACGGCAAGACCGCGCACGTCGTGATCCCCCGTACGGGCGAGCGGCTCACCGACAAGGAACGCGAGGCGCTCCTACGGCTGAAGATCGTCTGAGACTCGTCCCGGCCGCTAAAACCCCTTGAAGCGGCCAGGACGACGCAGGAGACCGCCGACTACTCGAGCCCCCCGGGCGGTCCTGCGGAGGGGACGCCGGCGCCTTGGGCGGGGCCGGCGTCCCCTCACCTACCGAGATCGACCATCGCCCTGCGGGCGTTGGTAGTGCGAACTCCGACTTAACCGATTTCTGAAAGCGACAGTGACTCGGCATGCCGAACACCACCATCACCCTGAACACCGACGCTCTGACCAGGGCCAGGCTGGTGCCCTACATCGCCTCCTGGAGCAGCGAACGCCTTACCGAGGCTCGTCTGATCGCCGACGACACCGGGATCGCCTACAAACGTGAGCGGCCCAGCGACCGCGATGACCATGGTGTGCTGTGGATGCGCCACACCAGTGCGCCCGGCGTGGGCACGCCTCAGTACAAGTGGGTCCATCCTTATCGGCAGCGCCGGGCCATGGGGCAGTTGCTGTGCCAGGTCTGCGGCGGTCCCGCCGACCGTGATGAACGCGGCATCTTGTGGCTGGTTGGACGGGCCGAGAATCCATGGTCGGGCGCGGAGATGACCGCACAGCCCCCGGTCTGCCTGCGCTGCGCCGTACCCGCGAGCCGAGCCTGTCCCCACCTTCGTGGGCGAACACTGGCGCTGCGGGTGGGCCACGCCCCGATCGTCGGTGTCAGGGGCACCCTTTACCTGCCTGGGCCTAGCCGCCCGGTACGCGTCGGACCGGCGAGCCTTCTCTATGGCGACCGGCTAATCAGCTGGCTTCACGCAGTCCAGCTCTTCCGCGAGCTGCACGATGTCACGGTCGTTGACCTGAATGAGGAACTGGCCACTACGGAAGAGCGGCCGTGTCTCCCCTGAAGACCGACGGCGCGAAGATCCGGGAGCTCCGTGAGCGAAAGGCGCTCAGCCTCACCGAATTCGCCGCGATGGCGGGCTACGCGCTCAACAGCGTTCACCTGATCGAGGTCGGCAAGGCCAACGGCGGCCCCAGATTCATCCGCACCGCCGTACGCATCCTCGAATGCGAGGTCGAGGACATCGCCCACCTCACGCCCAAAGGATCCGAGTGAGTCATACGAACCGCTGTACGCCGGCCGGGCCGGGGAGGCCGTACGGCCAGCGCCGCTCTGTACGCCACGGCCTCGTGCAGCTCCCGTACGCGGAACTCCCCGGTGACATCGAGATCCGCGAGGACGGCAAGAGTGGCTTCAAGGCGCGGAGATCCTCCGAACCGGATCGGTGTCTCGGCTTCCCCCAACCGACCCCCGAGCTGGCTCGCGAGATCGCCTTGACCACCCTCAACGCGTACACGCTCCTGAAACGCGCCGACGACTGCCTACGCG
Source organism: Actinoallomurus acaciae (assembly GCF_042429965.1). Classification (NCBI taxonomy): domain Bacteria; kingdom Bacillati; phylum Actinomycetota; class Actinomycetes; order Streptosporangiales; family Thermomonosporaceae; genus Actinoallomurus; species Actinoallomurus acaciae. The sequence continues at coordinate 28,339 of NZ_JBHLZP010000005.1, read as the reverse complement.
GCCCTGACGGCAGAGTGCCGAGGCATCTCAGTACGAGCGGGCCTGCGAGGAGGTCGACGTCATAGGGGTCCCGGACAGCGGTTGTCTTCGGCTAGATAACGAGAGGGCGCCCCGCTACGACGCGGAGACGATCGTCACCGGTTCGCTGGCCAGGCGCCGGTGTTCGGGTTCTTGGACGATGAGCGCCGCCAGTACCGCGACTTCGGGCACGATCTCGGTCATCGGCCATGGTTTCGCGGGCTGAGCCGCAGCCAGCACGAGACGATGTGCGCCTTGATCGGCACCGAGCCCGCCGAAGAGGCACAGGGGTGACGATCGTGTCAGTGGACATGTAGGACAGGGCAGGTACGGTCCTGAGAGTGAGCACTGACGAACGCCCCGACGAGCTGAGGACCAAGGTCTTCGGTGAGCGCACGATCTACGACAACCCGTGGGTCCGCCTGACCCTGGTCGATATCGAGCCGCCGGACGGCAACCGCTTCGAGTACCACGTCGTACGCCTCCAGCGCGTCGCCGTCGCCCTCGTGCTGAACGAGGCGGACGAGGTGCTCATGATGTGGCGTCACCGCTTCGTCGACGACTCCTGGGGCTGGGAGCTCCCGGGCGGGATCGTCGACAAGGACGAGGACGGCGCGGCCGCGGCGGCCCGGGAGGTACGGGAGGAGACCGGCTGGCAGCCGGCCCCGCTCGAACACGCGGTCAGCTTCCAGCCGATGGTCGGCATGGTCGACACCCCGCACGAGATCTACGTCGGCCGCGGTGCCGAGCTGGTCGGCGAGCCGACCGACCTGGAGGAGGCCGCGCGCATCGACTGGATTCCGATGAGCGCCGTCTTCGACCTCATCAGCAAGGGCGAGGTTCTCGGCTCCGGGTCGCTCGTCGGCCTGCTGTACCTGCTCGCCCAGCGAGGCCGTAAGACCGGCTCCTAGGCTGCGAGGCCGACCCTCGCGATCCGCCTGCGCTGCCGGACCGAGCCGACCTGGTTGGCCAGCAGACGAGCGCCCCGAATTTGCGTACGGGCCTCGTCCAGATCGCCCCGCGTGGCGTGGGCCTGGGCCAGGTCACATCGCAGGCCGGCGGTCGCCCGTACGAACGAGTGGTCCATCTGGTCGAGAGCCGTCGTCAAATAGTCGATCGCCTCGGTGTCACCGACCTGGGCGAGGCAGTGCCCGCGCCAACGCGCGTGGTGGGCTTCGTTCAAGGCGATGAACGGCAGCGCCGGATCGTCGGTCTCCGCCGGGAGATGAGCCGCCGAGCGGTCGAACGTCTGGCGGCACGCGTCGTTACCGAGCGCGGCCTGTGTCTCGGCCTCGACGGCGTCGAGCCAGGACACCAGCAGCCGCGGACCGGCCTTGGCGGCGAGCGACTGAGCATCCCGTACAAGGCCCAGGGCCTCGGTGAGCCTGCCGAGGTCGTGCAGCGTGTAGACCTGCTCGCCCATCGCGTGCGCGAGCAGCACCGCCGAGCCCGCCTCGCGGGCGGCGGCCTTGGCGACCTCGTAGTGATCCCACGCCTGCCGTACGGCCCCGACGTCGAGCGCCTGCCAGGCAGCAAGAGCGCCGGCGTCGGACAGGACCGCCGACAGCGCCGCCCGTACAGAGGGCTGGAGGCTGTAGGTCACGAGTTCGTTCAACGTCGTGATCACCGTACGGGTCTGCTCCAGCAGCGAAGCCGCACCGAGCCGGCGATCGAGCAGGCGGATGTGGTGGACCTGGTGTTGCATCTGCCGGATGAGCCCCATGTCGACCCGCCGGGCGGTGGCGATCCGGTGGCGGAGATCATCGGCAGGACTCTGCACATCATCGGAGGGCCCGGTATCGGTGAAGCCGAGCTCGTCGTCGGTACGGCCGTAGGCGAGCCGGTAGAGCCTCTTCCAGTCCTCGCCGGGCGTGACGCGCCCGTTCTCGTGCCGGGAGATCGTGGTCTTGAGGCTCTTATCACTGCCCAGGGTGATGCCGACCTGGGGAGCGCAGCGCCGAAGAACCGCCATGAGGCGAGGCACCTTCCACCCGAAATCCGCGCGTGCCCGCCGCAGCGGTGTCATCTCCGGCGCGTTGTCGTCGTCCCACGTCACAACCTCAGGATCACTCAACGAGGCCGACTGGCCCTCGTGGTTAACACGCCCTTGTTAACCAATGCGTGCTTCCGGCCGTTCTCCGCGAGGCTGTGTCATCCCAGTAGCCGGGCGTAGGGCGCAGGGGGGAGACGCAGTGGGGGACACAGAGCCTGGATCAGGCGTCACGACGGAGGTCATCGCGCTGTGTGTGGAGGCACTCGTCATGGCTCTCACGCAGCGCGGTCTGTACGCCCACGCGTGCGCCGGCTCCATGGTGGTTGCGAAGAACAGCGCCGCTGACCCAGACGAGGACGACCCACTCGCCTTGATCAGCCCCGGCATGCGCCAGACGGTCACCTGCCAAGCCGACGAGACCGGCCAACTCTCCTGGTTCTGGGCCTGGTCTGGGCCAACCCCTGACGCACCGCCCGAACTGGAGTACCTCGGCCCGGCCGGCCACATCGGCGAGACGGCCGACCGCATCGCGAACGTCCTCCGTGTGGAGAACGCCGGCCTAGAACCGATGACATGACGAAACGGACTCGCGGCCGGAGATCAGCGCAATGGCAACGTGAGGCATCGACGCCTGCAGGCGCAACGCGACCTGACATCCTGCACAGTGCAGAGTTGTCGTGCACCGAGCATGGATACTGCTGTCCACGCCGTACGTCACCGTCGAGGGGAGGCACGTGGCCAGGCCCAAGAGCAGCGACGCCATCTACCTGAAGATCGCCGCTGCCCTACGTGAACGCATCCGCAGCGGCGACCTCAAGCCTGGCAACCGTTTCCCCTCCGAGGCTGAGGTATCCGCGGAGTTCGGCGTCGCCCGCGGCACCGCCCGCGAGGCCCTCAAGAAGCTGGAGGACGACGGCCTCGTGGATACCGTGCCAGGGATCGGCCGCATCGTCCGTAGTGACCAGGAGGCGGACAAGACGCCGCGCTACCGGCGCATCGCCGACGAACTCATCGCCGCCATCGAAGCCGGCGAATACCCGCCAGGCTCCCAACTCCCCAGCGAGTCACAACTCGCCGAACGATTCCAATCATCACGCAACACGATCCGCTCCGCACTAGGCGAACTCAACGGCCGCGGCCTCATCAAGGTAGTCCACGGGAAAGGCCGGGTCGTTCTCAGCAAGCCGCAGTGAGCAAGCCGACCGTTGCAACTGCTCGGCTGAGCCGCAGATCCCCCGTATCCGATCCTTGATCGGTGCAGTTTCTTCACAGTTCTCAAGGACGCCCCGCTACGCGGGCCGCCGGCGGTCGGCCGCACTCGGGCCGGGCGCGCGGCCTCTGCGGGCCGACCCGTCCCGAACCGGCCGACCAGCAGCAGGGGGCACCTGAGAAGCCGTAGGAGAGTCCAGTCGATCCCGTCTCCACGCTGCACGAGTCTCCCGGCCACGTCCGGCGCGTCAAGACCAAGCCGCTACGCGGTCGACAACGTCGAGGCTTAACCCGCCAGCCGCAGCCTTGGGGGCATGGCAGCTACGAGGAGGACGGGGAAGGGATGGAGATCCGAGGTTGAGGCCGTGACGATCGCTGAGGGTGGTGTTGGTCCGTAGGGGCTCGGGCGATCGGCTAACGCGGCGCTTCCGGTCCTCGGGCCGTGGCCGGCCCTGCGGTCCGGGTCCCCTTGTTCTCGGACACACGTTCACTGCTACCCAGACCGGTGTTCGGTACTGGACTCAGGGGAAACGCTTGAAGAGTCGACCAACGTCCCGCGTCGGAACCTCTACCGTGCTGGATCCTTGACGTTCATACCACTTGTCGCGGTATGAAATAGGATGTCCAGCTGACCTGACAGTGAGAAGCAAGACCGACTTGCCATTGTAGTTAGCGGGACGCATATCCCGAAGCACTTGCGATAGAAGGTCGGGATCAAGGCCGGACGCTCTAACCTTCTCTCCAAAGAAGCTCATGTAACCGTCCAATGAGCCTCCATGTGCGCCAAATTCATGATCTATTCCGGTAATCCAAAAGTCATTATCACGTACCGGTGTACTGCCATAGAGTCGCTGTATACGGTCAGCGTCTTTTTTGTCATCAGCGATCCCGATGACAACGTAGCCGACGACGCCATCGCCGTCATTAGCGATAGCCGACAGCGCCTTCATGATCCGTTCGAATCCGCGACCGTCGAAGCCCTTTTCTGCGTCGAGGGAGTGCAACCCCTGCTTTAGTTCGAACAGACTGTGTTCGGCTAGCGCCGCCCGCAGCAATCGATGAATTCGCGTCTCATTAGCCTCTAGTAGTACGTCACGCTGACCCATCGCAGGAACGGTAAGATCTCGTATAACGCCCGCCACAGCAGAGATGTTGTCGCGCTTATTCTCTGCGGACCACGTGCCGCCCCCGGCGGTAATGTTGAAGACGCGATCGCCGATGCCTTCCAGGGATCTTATAAGTCTAGCTTCGTCCGATATTACGCGATTCTCGCGAATCAATAGCGTGTAGAGCGCTAGGAAAATCGTAGAGTAGTAACGCGGAACTCGCTGTCTCGGAGACCGAAATACTAGCTGAGAAAACGTCTTTCCTGACTTCTTGAGGATTGTTTCGAGCACGTTATGCACGTACTCGAAACGACTTCGAATAAGTTCTCCCCCTTCGCGCTGCACGGCCGCTTCAATGCGATCACGCCTCCGTTCCTTCGAGTCTCCTAGCTTGATCCCATAATATTCGTCCAGCGTTTCAGAGGCGTAACGGGGCACCGAGTCAAGGATCATTGTGGCGAGAAGGTCTGCAACGATCTCTTCATCTCGCGACTCTCTTACCTGATCCCTTTCGAGAATCTTGTTTCGGACCCAGAACACATCTTCGATGTACACTCCGGGGCCAGTCGGATCGCTCGTAATGCTGATCGAGGGCATACTTGTAAGCTGAACCAAGTCACGTACAGAGGTATCGCCCCTGACAAAAGAAGAGACTTCTCGCACCAAGTCCGCAAAATTAGAGACGGCGCCCGCTTGCCGGATCTCTTGCCTTGATAGATACCGACCGTTCGAGTTGATGCGCCGAAATACTTCCTCCACCAGATTCTCATCCGGTGCGCGATAGGTCGACATGGGAAGCACATAGTTGGCAATACTTACGCACTCGCGCCGATCTAGGATTGGCTCTCGTTGGGTAAGCTTGCTCTCATCGCGCCGCAACTTGGTCTCGGCGAGGGTTTCCAGATCGAAAAAGTAGCCATCGATTGGATACTGATTTTCTATAAAAGAAAAGATCGAGTTGAGCCGTTGCAGACCGTCGATGATCTCTAGAGTTGTCTTCTCGTTTATGGTGCGCTCGGCCGTTAGTACCAAAGGCACCGGCAATTGCTTTCTGAGAGAATCAATAAATGCAGCCTTCTCGGGAATTGCCCAGACGAGCTTTCTTTGATATCTCCTATTTACTACAAATGAATGGCTTACATAGCTATTGTACAACGTTTGAATGTTCTCGCCTCGAACAATCAGGTTGCTGCTAAGTTCAGCCATTGAACGTCCTTGCATGCTTGTCTGCCTGTCGGCGTGTCGAGCGTCGATGCAGGCTCATTCGATAACAGTAGGCTCCAGCGTGAGAACTTTACCAGTATGTGAGACTCATGAACAGGTGCCACCGCAGCGTGCACGACTTGATCACCGCTTTCTCAACGAGTTGGCCGCTTATGGCTGAGCGGTCGTCGCCACGTCGGGAAAGACGCCTCGCGAACCTGGCGGGATTTATGTCATCTCCGCCTCGCTCGGGCGAGTTGCCGAGATTGGCGCAGGCGGGTGATCGGCAGGAAGCAGTCTCCGTCCGACCGGGCTACCGTCGAGCCGCAGAGGGCCAGGTCCACCAGCCCGCGTGCGTGCAGTTAGCGTGCAACTGGCCAGGTTGAGCGGAGCCATTGGCGGTCACGCGCTAGCTGTCGCAGCCGCAGGTCAGCGCCGCTGACGACCGACCTCCATTTCAATTCCTAACCTGAGCGCGCCGTTCGACGCGACGCTGGCCGACTTCCTGATGCGTGCCCACCGCTGATCTGGCCGTAGGACAGGATGGGCGCCATGGTGGAGATCAGCCCCTTGACTGAACCTGACCGCACCGGCTGGGACGTGCTGGCTCGTGGTCACCATGCCTACTTCGGAACCGAGATCGGCGACGACGGCTACGAACAGACCTGGCAACGCGTACTCGACGGGGAGCAGACACGTGGAATCGCCGCTCGACTGGACGGCAAGATAGTCGGCATCGCGCACTACGTGTTCCACGCCAGCATCTGGAGAACCGGGGGGAGATGCTATCTGGCGGACCTGTTCGTGGACCCCGACGTGCGACGGCGGGGCATCGCAACGGCAATGATCAAGTGGGTGGCGAGGGACGCCGATGAGCACGGCTTTCCACGCCTTTACTGGAACACGCTGGAAAACGCCCCAGCCCGCGCGCTGTACGACAAAGTGGCCAACTGCCAAAAGGGCCTCATCTACTACGCCTACCGGCGCGGCGCGAACTAGACCTCCACCCAGCGCTGAGGGTCGACAAGGTCTAGGAGTGGAGCGCCGGATGCTAACGCCTTTGCTAACAACCGCTCTGGACGACCCTGGAGGCGTCGGGACTCTTCCGGTGCAGGAGACCAGCTCAGGAACCGAGCCTGGATGGGCATGGACATGGCTAGCCTCACTCGTAATGAGTAGGTCGGATCGATCCGAAGAGAGTCCGAAGCTACAGCCATCCTGATGGCAGCGTTGGTGAGAGCGGTCTTTTCCACAGACGCGCGCGGGCCTTCGTCGACCGTTTTCTGGCCTCGGCCGGATGCCGTTGGTTGCGCCAGGGGGAATTCTTTAATGCGTGCGAGCAGCAAGTCCCTCAATCCGACGCTTCTGTCGGAGTGAGCCGGTGCGGCCGACAAGGATTTGCGCTGTTCGGAGATGTTCGTTTGCCAGATCGCGCTCGCCGTGGACGAGCAGTGCGCTTGCCAGGTCGATGCGGACGCCGGCCTCGGCGCGGGCGTAGGTGCCGGTCACGGCTTCGAGGCCCTTGTTCAGTTCTTCGAGGGCGTCTTCGTCTCCGAGCCTGGCGAGGCAGTTGCCGCGCCAGCGGGCGAGGTGGGTGTCGCTGAGCACGAGGTAGGGCAGCGCGGCGTCTGGTTCGGACGGCAACAGGTCGGCGGCTTGGTCGAGGTCGGTACGCGTGGCGTCAGCGTCTCCGAGGGCGGTGGCCATTTCGGCTCGTGCGGCGGCGAGCCAGGTCTCCATCAGCCTCGGCACGGCGCCCGACGATTCATGGTGCGCGTACTGGACCAGTTCTCCGGCCTGCCGGGCATCTCCCATGTCGAGCAGTACGTACGCCTGCTCGGCTGTGGCGAACGCGAGCAAGGACGGGTCCTCGGCTTCTCGGGCGGCGGACTTGGCGCGCTCGAAGTGCTCCCAGGACTCACGTGGGGTGCCGACGTCGAGGGCCTGCCAGCCGGCCAGGGCGGAGGTGTCGGCGAGGACCTTGGCGAGCATGCGGCGGATGCCGGGGCGTACGGCGTGGCGGGTCAGCTCCTCGATGTGGGCGATGTGGGCCCGCATCTGGTCGCGGATGAGCTGGGCGCCCTGGCGGGCGTCGAGTCGGCGGATGCTGTCGGTCTGGGCCTGGAGGAGGTTGACGACCTCGGCGTCGACCGATGATGCGCGCGCCAGTTCGGCGGCGAGTCCTTCCGCCGGTTCGGGCTCGACGGCCTCCGGATCCTCGATGAAGCCCAGCTCGGCCGGCGAGCAGCCGTACACGTCGCAGAAGAGCTGTTGGTAGAGCGGGCTGACGGAGCCGTGGCCGTTCTCCCAGCGGGCGATCTGTCTGGCCAGGCTCTCCGGCTGGGGAAGTGTCTCGTTGCGTGCCTTGGCCGCTCGGCGCAAACGTGCGTCGAGTTGGATCTTGGTCCAGCCGTGGTGCTTCCGGCGGGCGCGCAGCGGGGTCAGCGGCACTCCTAACCGAACAGGTCACACATGTTTACGTGCCTGTCATTGTGCCGGATACCGGTGACAGATCAAGGGATGACAGTCACCCACTGTCATGAGGTGTCATCTACTGCTCGGCGTTCAGGGCGAGCAACCTGATGGGTGTCGGCAGCGAGGACGCCGACACACCGCCGAAAGAGAAGGGCTTGACAGGTGTTCGCCTCAGACCGTTACCTATACATGTGCTACCTGGCTAGCAAACGAACGGAGGTGAGCCGCTGATGTTCACGCAGCCGAAGAAGTGGCCGCGGTACCTGGCCGGCGCGATCGTCGTCGTCTTCGTGTTCAAGAACCCGGCCGCGGCGGCTCACCTGGTGAACCACCTCAGCGGGCTCGTCTCTCAGGGCGCGGCCGCGCTGTCCCGGTTCGCCTCCGCTCTGCACGTCGGCTGATCCGGTGCACAGCCACCAAGCACGGCACCGGATCGCCGTTCCCGACCGATCACGACGCCGATTCACCTGGAGGTTTCGCGTGAACGCGCATCCGAGCAAGCTCACCACTCCCGATCTGCGGGACGAGTGCCTCGACGGCGCTCAGTGCCTGTTCGACGCCGAGCTGCACGACGGCCCGGACCCCGTCGAGCATCCCGACGCCCGCGCCGCTCGCGAGGACGTCGCCAAGGACATCTGCGCCACCTGCCCGGTTCAGGTCGCGTGCCTTGAGTACGCGATCCGGACCCGCCCGGTCGGCGGCGTCTGGGCCGGGCTCACGGCCGAGGAGATCGCCCAGCTCGCGGCGCGGCGTGCCGTACGCGAGCAGCTCGCCGACGTCTACCAGGGGGTGGCGTGAGCATGAGCTACACCGCAACCGACCTGGCCGGGCTCCTGTGCGTCGGTGCTCAGGGCTGCCATTCCGACGAGGCCGCCGTCGGCCTGCTGGTCGAACACGACACCTGGTTGCACCGCAGCGACTTCATCCGTACCTGCGTCACCGTCGAGACCGACCTGTTCACCGACGAGGACGAGGTCGCGGCCTTCGTCGACTGGAGCGCCGCCGTCCGCGTCCTGGACGCCGGGGGCCTGCCCTGCTCGACCAGCGAGGCCGCCGTACTCCGCATCGCCGCCGGCCTGGCGGGGGTGCCGGTCAACTTGCGGGCGATGCTCGGAGGGCTCGACGTCCGCAACGTTCAACTCGTCGCCGAAGCCGTCATGCACGCCAACGGCACCCCCGCGACGGCTCGTACAGAGAAGGGCGGCTCTCGTGGCTGAGCCCTTCACCGGCCCGTACTTGACCGCCGTACGCGTCGGCGCGCCGACGGACGTACGGGCACGAGAGCTGACCGAGCACGAGCAGACCGCGGTGTCGGTCGTCGCCGGGCTGGTCGCAGCGCTGGGCCTGCTCGGGTTCGTCAACAGCTTCGCCCGCGTCGCGGCGGCGGCTCACGACTCGTTCGGGCGGCTGGCGTTCACGGTGCCGGTCGGCGTCGACGTCGGGATCGCTGTGTTCTCCGCGCTCGACATCGTGCTCGCCCGGCTCGACATGCGGCTTCGGTGGCTGCGGCTGGTCCCGTGGTCGCTGACCGGCGCGACCGTATACCTGAACGTCGCAGGGGAGACGTCGGTGTTCGGCGTCGTCGCGCACGCCATGTTGCCCGCGCTGTGGGTCGCTGCCATCGAGGTCGCCGCGCACGTCGTACGGGTCCGGGCCGGGCTGGCCGCCGGAACGCGGATGGACTCGATCCGCCTTTCGCGGTGGCTGCTCGCGCCCGTCCGCACCGTACGGCTGTGGCGCCGGATGGTGCTGTGGGAGACGCGCTCGTACCCGGCCGCGCTGGCCCTTGAGCGTGACCGCGTCCTGGCGCTCACCGATCTGCAGGACGCGTACGGACGATTGGCATGGCGCTGGAAGGCACCTCGGCGGACGAAGGCGCTCTACCAACTCGGCGAACTGGCCCCTGCTGCCGAGGTTCCCGCGCTGCGCTCGTCCGGGGACCGTACGGCCTCGTCGGAGCAGACCAAGGCCAAGCCAAGGCGCGGACGGTCCAGCCGTTCGCCGAGGGCGCGGTCTCGGACGAGGCGCCGGACCGTCCCGGACGTCGATGGCCTCATGTCCGCCGGACGGCGCATCGCCGCCGAGGCGCAGGAGCGCGGCGAGCCCCTCACGCGAGACCGCCTCGCCACGGCGCTCCGGCAGGCCGGGACCTCGGCAGGCAACGAACGCGTCGGTGCGCTGCTCGTACGCCTCAAGCGCGAGCCCGCCGACGCCGCCAAGACGGAAGGGCCGCGCCAGTGAGCGACAGTCAGCACGCCGCAACGCACAGCGGTATGGGCGATTTGATCCCGCTGCGCCGCAGGGCCGCACTCGACGTCCAGGACACGCACTACGAAGTCGTCCTGGACGAGGACGAGACGCCCGCTGGAGAGACGGTCCTCGTCGAGCCGCCTGCTCCCGTACGGGAGCGGCGTCCGGTCATCCCGCCGGAGCTGCGCGGCTGGACCAAGCTCCGGTCCGCTGCGGAACACACGCTCGGGCGCTGGGCGCATCAGCTCGCCTACCACGCCGTACGCGCGCCTCGCTACGCCGTGCTCGGCTGCTTCTGGGCGTCGGTCGGAGCGGTCCGGCTCATCGGGCGGCACCTGCGCTGGTGGTGGGTGGCCGAGCAGTACGGCCTGCGCCAGGGCGCGGCCGACCGGAACGACCCGGAGATGTGGATAAGGCTGCACCGCGAGGTCAAGGCCACCCGCACGTGGCGCGGCATCGTGCTGTTCGGCGAGGCCGTCGGCGTCGCGCTGGCGGCCGGAGCGGTCGTCAGCGGACCGGGGTGGCTGCTGGGCCTGGCGCTCGCCGGCGGCATCCCCGTTCTGGCGCGCATCGGCCGCCCGGCCGACCGCCGCATCATCTCGGCGGCGATCGTGACGCCGAGGTTCCGCAAGCTGAACCCGGACATCGTGCTGCGCGCCTACTACGCCGCCCGGCTCGGCGACCCCGACAAGCCAGGGCAACAGGTCCAGTTCGGATCCACGATGTCGCGTGACGGCAACGGCTCGCGCGTCCTGATCGACCTGCCCCACGGCAAGGGCCTGGACGACGCGGTCAAGGCCAAGCCCGCGATCGCCTCAGGCCTGGACGTCTCGCTGTCGCAGGTGTTCATCACCCGCGATCCGACGTCACATCGTCGGCATGTGCTGTGGGTCGCCGACCGTGACCCGCTCGCCATCCCGGCCGGGCGTACGTCGCTGCTGGCCTGCAAGCAGACCGACATCTGGGCACCGGCACCGTTCGGCCTGGACGAACGTGGCAACCGCGTGTCCATCGAGATGATGTGGAACTCGATTCTCGTCGGTGCGCAGCCGAGGCAGGGCAAGACGTTCTCGGCCCGCGCCCTGGCGCTGTATGCGGCGCTGGATCCGTACGTGAAGCTGTCGGTCTTTGACGGGAAGGGCTCGCCGGACTGGCGCAAGTTCCGCCTGGTTGCCGACCGCTGTGCCTTCGGCCTGGCGATGACCCGCGACGGCGATCCGGTCGAGCTGTTCATCGACTCCCTCCGTGGGATCAAGGCCGACGTGCAGGACCGCTACCAGCGGCTCTCGGAGCTGCCGGTCGACGTGTGTCCGGAGGGGAAGCTGACGCGGGAGATCGCCCGCGACCCGCGCTTCCGGATGCCGGTACGGCTCGTCGTGATCGATGAATTCCAGGAGTACTTCGACCTGCCCGACGCCGAGGCGTCCAAGGAGGTCGCCGGGCTGCTGGTGTTCCTGGTCAAGGTCGCGCCTGCGGCCGGTGTCATCGTGCTCGGCGCGACCCAGAAGCCCAGCGGGATCGGTACCGGGCAGGTGGCCCAGCAGTTCAACGCCTTCCGCGACAACCACCAGATCCGCCTCTCGCTGCGTACCGGCTCCTGGCAGGTCTCTGACCTGGTCCTGGGCTCCGGCGCGTACTCCGAGGGTTTCGACTCCTCAACCCTGCTCCCCGACTACAAGGGCGTCGGGATCCTGCGCGGAGCCTCCGACGCGACGCCGACCGTACGGACCTACCTGGCGGATGCGCAGGACGCGGAGAAGATCCTCACCGCCGCCCGCGCATACCGGCAACGTGCCCGCACCCTGTCGGGCATGGCCGCCGGTGAAGACGTCACTCGCGAGACCCGCGACGTACTCGCCGACGTTCGCGAAGTCTTCGGCCCGGGTGAGCGTGGCCTGCACTGGCAGCAGATCGCCGTCCGTCTGGCCGAGGCTCATCCGGAGCATTACGCCGATCTGACCGCCGAGGCGATCTCGGCTCAGGTACGGGCGTTCGGTGTCCCGTCCGTCGACGTGAAACGCGACGGCGTGACCCTCAAAGGCGCCCGCACGGATGCGATCAACGCCGCACTCGACCGCCGCGCCATGACGGCCGACCGGTAGCGGCACACCCGCGACCGGTAGCGCCCGCGCTACCCGGCCCGCTACCCGCCTGACCTGCGGCAATAAACACAGGTCGCGGGTAGCGGCCACCACCCCGCGCGCCCGAAACCAGCCCAGAAAGGCCGCCCATGATCCTGCTCGCCGCTACCACCACCGCAACCGACTCATCGAGCGGACCGATCCTCGCCTTCGCCCTGGTCCTCGGCATCGGCATCGGCATCGGCATCGGCATCGGCATCGGCATCGGCATCGGCTACGCGATCGCGTGCGTGATCTGGCCGTTCCGCGCCTGCCGCCGCTGCGGCGGAACGGGCCGCTTCCTGTCCCCGACCGGCCAGTCCTGGCGGCACTGCCCGTACTGCGCGGGCACCGGCGCGACGCTCCGCCTCGGACGCCGGATCTTCAACCACCTCGCCCGGCTCCACGGCCGCGACCGCTCGCAGAGGCGCCGATGACCAGCGCCAGAGATGCGAATGCGGCCCGGCGCACAGCCACCAAGCACGACGCCGGACCGCCGCCCCCAACCGATCACAAAACCGAAGGAGGCCCTCCCATCATGACCCACACCAGCACACGCGACCACCAGAACGCCCGCCAACGCACGGTATGGCTGCTCCCCGAAGACGGCGTGATCGACCCCGTCGCCATCGAACTCGCCGCCACGGGCGAGCGCTCTGTCGCGCTCACCGAATCCGAACGGCGCATCGCCGCCAGCCTCATCCTCACCGCCGGCGGCACGCCGAACCTGATCGCCAAACGCCTCCACATGGCCCACACCAACGCCCGCGCCCTCGCCGACGAAATCACCGCCGACCGCTCAGCCGCCTAACGCTCTCGTCCCGCCACCCTGCTCGGGTGGCGGGACACCGGCCCGACCCCTGGAAGGGACAGGCAACCCATGTCCAAGCCCCGCGCACTCCACGCCATCGACGGCGACCCACACGAGCCGTACGAGCCCGAACTCGCGCCGCCGCACAACATCGGCGCCGAACAGGTCGTCCTCGGCGCGGTGATGCTCTCACCCGCCGCACTATCCGAAGTCCGTGAACTACTCGACGGCAGCGAGTTCTACCGGCCCGCACACGCCCGGATCTGGGAAGCCATCACAACCCTGGCCGACCGGGACGCCCCGCACGACCCGCTCGCGGTCGGCGCCGAACTCGGCTCCGACCTGACCGTCACCGGCGGCGCGCCGTACCTCCACACGCTCATCGCCCAGGTCCCGGCCGCGACCAACGCCGGTTACTACGCCTGCATGGTCCGCGACCTGGCCTACGCCCGCAAAGTCATCGAAACCGGCACCCGGCTCATCCACCTCGGCCACGCCGCGACCGGCGACGACACGGCGAACCTCCGCGGCGCCGTCACCGCCGAAGTCGCGACGGTCACCGCGCCCAACTCGTACGGATGGCCGGAGCCGACGCCGCTGACCTCGACCACGACCGGCCTGCCGACCTTCCCACTGTGGACGTTCCCGGACTGGCTCGGCGAGTACGCCGCCAGCCTCGCCGAGGTCACCCAAACCCCACCGGACCTCGCCGGTTGCCTGGCCTTGGCCGTACTCGCGGTCGCTGCGGGCGGGAAGGTGTGGATCCAGGCCCCGGCCTGGCGAGAGCCGGCGAACCTGTTCACCGTCATCGTGCTCCCACCCGGCAACCGCAAGTCCGAGGTCTACCGGGCCATGTGCGCCCCGATCAAGGCCGCCGAGCAAGCACTCATCGCCGACGCCGAACCGCTGATCGCCGAAGCCGCGATCGCCCGCCGGATCGCCGAGACCAACGCCGAACAAGCGGCCAAGACGGCCGAGAACGCCGCGGGCCTCGACCCAGCTCAACGCGCCCTGGCCCTCGCCGAGGCCGCCGAAGCCAAGCTCCAACTCGACGCCACGGTGATCCCACCGAAGCCACGGCTGTTCTCCGACGACGCCACCGTGGAGGTCCTGACCTCCCTGCTGTGCGAGCAGGGCGGCCGGATGGCCGTGCTCTCACCCGAAGGCGAGATCTTCTCCATCGCCGCCGGCCGCTATTCGGGCACCCCGAACTTCGCCGTCCTAAAGAAAGGCCACGCAGGCGAAGAGATGCGCGTCGACCGCATGGGCCGCGACGCCGAGCACATCGACGCCGCCACCGTCACCCTTGGCGTCTGCACCCAGCCCGGCGTTCTGGCCGAACTCGGCGACACACCTCAGTTCCGCGACCAAGGACTCCTCGGCCGCCTCCTGTACGCCGTCCCGGACAGCCTGCTCGGCCACCGTAAAAACAAGCCCGACCCCATGCCTGCCGACCAGGAAGCCACCTACCAGACCACCATGAAGGCCTTGGTCCTGTCCCTGGCCCACCTGGTCGAACCCGCGACGCTGACCTTCACCGCCGAGGCTCACGACGCCATCACCCAGCTCCTCGCCGACACCGAACCCCGCTTCCGCCCGGATGGCGACCTGGCCCACATGACCGACTGGGGCGGCAAACTCGTCGGCGCCACCGTCCGCATCGCCGGACTACTCCACCTCGCCAAACACCTCCGCGACGGCTGGAGCAAGCCCATCACCGCCGACACCTTCGCCGACGCCACCGACATCGGCGAGTACTTCACCACCCACGCCAAAGCTGCCTACGACGCCATCGGCGCCGACCCCGCCACCGCCGACGCTAAAGCCCTCCTCGACTGGGCACGCAACACCGGCCGGACCCGCTTCGCCGCCCGCGACGCCCAACCCCCACTCCGCACCCGATTCAAGAAGATCACCGACCTCGACACAGCCCTGCGCGTCCTGGAAACCCACGGCTGGATCCGCCGCCTCCCGATGCCACCCCGAGCCGGCCGAGGCCGCCCAGCCGCACCGACCTACGAGGTCCACCCGGCCGCGCTGGAGGCCATCCGATGACCACCACACCGCGCCGCCGCTACGTCACCAAACCGGAGCCACGCCCGGAAACACGTAAGCGAAAAGCAGCACAAACAATTCTGCTGATTTTCGCTTACCCGCTTCACCACGCCCGCCCGCCTCCGCCATCCGATCAGCGAACCGCACCGTGACCAGCGAACAGCCACCAAGCACGCGCCGGCCACGCCAACCCGACCGATCACAACGCCCGGAGGCGACCCGTTCCATGAAGACCGCTGAACGCATCCGCGACAAGCTCACCCTGGCCGACGTCTGCGCCGAACTCGGCATCTCCCGCTCGACCTTCTACGACTGGCGCGCCAAGCAAAAGGCCCCACGCTGCATCACCCTGCCCAACGGCAGCCTCCGCATCCGCCGCGGCGAGCTCGACCGCTGGCTCGACGCATGCGAAGAGGCCGACGCCTGATGAAAAACATGACCTACGACGCTCGCGTCCACGAGACCAGCATCCACAAGGGGTCTCGGGTCACGACCTACTACGTCCGGTGGAAGGTCGGTCCCAAACGCTGGAGAAAGGGCTTCCGGAACAAGGCCCAGGCCGACAGCTTCCGGTCCTCACTCGTCGCTGCTGCCCGCAACGGCGAGGCGTTCGACATCAAGACCGGCCAGCCCGTGGCATGGGTCCGTGAAGAGAACAGGGTCAGCTGGTACGCGTTCTCTCTCGACTACACCGCCACCAAGTGGCCGTTCGTCTCGCCGAACCACCGGCGCGGCATCGCCGAAGCCCTCACGGACGCCACCGAGGCACTCTTGGCGACCAAGAAGGGCAGTCCGAGCATTCCGGAGCTACGTGCCGCGCTGCGCGGTTGGGCCTTCAGCGAACGTCTCCAAAAGGGCGGGGATCCGCCAGACGTTCTCCTTCCGACCCTGCGATGGCTAGAACGAAACACCATCGACATGGCCGAACTCGACCCGGAAGGCAGGGGACCGGACATCGCCCGTTCGGTCCTCGACCGACTGAGCGTCAAGCAGGACGGCACGCCCGCCGCCGGCAGCACTGTGTACCGCAAGCGCGTCACCTTCAACAACGCGCTGGAGTACGCCTGCGAACGTCGGATCTTGACCGGTAACCCGCTCAAGCGCGTACAGCGAGCCAGGCCGCGCAAAGTCAGCACGCTGGACATGCGCGTCGTCGTCAACCCAGAACAAGCGGTGCGGCTCCTAGCCGCTGTCGGGCAACAAGGCAAGCGAGGTCAGCGCATGGTGGCGTTCTTCGCCGTCATGTACTACGCCGCCCTCCGCCCAGAAGAGGCCATCGACCTCCGACCCAAGCACCTCTCTTCGCTGCCTCCCGAAGGGTGGGGCGAGATGCGTCTCACCCACGCGGAGCCACGTAGCGGCTCTCGGTGGACAGACAGCGGTCGTCCCCGCGATCGCCAACCGCTGAAACATCGCGCGCTCGGCGAGACCCGCTCCGTCCCTATCCATCCCGAGCTCGCCAGGATCCTTCGCGAGCACATCGAAGAGTTCAAGGTCCAACCCGGTGCTCGGCTCTTCGTCGGTCCGCGTGGCGGAATCATGACCGACAGGACTTACCTTGGCGTGTGGCATAAGGCACGCGAGAAGGCGTTGAGCGGTCGGGAAGCCGCCTCACCGCTGGCTGAGACACCCTATGCTCTCCGCCACGCTGCAGTATCGACCTGGCTCAGCGCAGGCGTCCCACCTGCCCAGGTCGCTGCGTGGGCTGGCCACAGCGTCGCGGTCCTCCTCCGCGTCTACACCAAATGCATCTCAGGCCAAGAAGACGAGGCAAAGCGACGTATCACGGAAGCCACACGCTTTAGAGGCGCTCACGCGACGGCCCGAAGTAAGTCGCTCGCGAAGACGGAAAACGCCATATAGAAGTTTACATCTGAACCAACTCGCCCGGCCGCATGCGACCGCAGGCCAAACAGCCACTACAAGCGAGACCTCTCGTCAGTTATCTCTGATGAGAGGTCTCGTTTGATTAGATATCCACATGCCTCCCCAGACGCATCTCGGGTGCGACTCTCGCCCGCTCAGTGGTTGCCGGTAAGTACTCTCTCTTCGTCATCCTGCAGGCGTCCCGCTACGCGAGCCGCTGGCGTGCGACCTCTGCGGGCGGTGCCGTCGCGAGTCCCGTCGGCCTTCGCACGGAGTGAGAGTTCTGTGCGAATCGCCCCCTGTAGTCCGCCAAAATGCGCCGGGTTATGAGAAGTCCTCCTATTTACCGCTGTTGCCTTCCCGCGTGCTGACTCGAAAGTCCAGCCGGTACGTGGCGAACTCGCAGGTGACACTTGCGCCTGCCGCCTACGCAGCCCCTGTTTGCAGCCGTCGAGACGGGTATCGGGGCGCGGGAGTGTGCTCATTTTCACGCCCACAGGGCGTCCACCGAAGGGACGTCAGGGACTCTTACGGAGGACATCACGGAGATCGGCCCCGTCGTCTCGGGCCAGGAGGATGCTGATCACCTTCTGCGAAGTCTCGACCGCAGTCGGATCCCCCGCAACCCCCAGCTGCAAGATCGCCCGGATACTATCGAGAGAGACTGTCAGCCACCAGGTATGGCGCTCCAAGCTCACCCAACGTTCTAGAACTGTCAAGGATGCCTGTAGGTGTTCCGCAGCGAGACCGGCGGCCTTGGCGAGGACGGCTGCTTCTCCCTGTACCTCTCCAGCGAGTGACAGCGTAGTGAGCAGCTGCGCGAACGACCATTTGGGTTCGAACAGCCCGGAGGCGAACCAGTGTCCGAACTCCGCTAGTTCACGCGCGTCGGCACCCTGTTTCACCGCACCGACGCGAAACTCCCAGAACGCGCGGAGTCGAACGATGACCATCGGGTCTGGCAGGGCTGTGGGGTCGAGACTCACGCCTATGCGCCACATGAGATGTGTGGCGACCTTCGGAGTCAACTTGGCGTAGTAGCGCTGGAGAAGGCCATCGTGACTGTCCGGGCTCAGATAGCCGTTCCATAGCCTATTGATCAGATGGCCGCCGATCTGCGCGACCAAGGACTCTTCGACGTGGTAGTCGTCAATCGCTTCAAGGCGGTCGATTGCCATGCTGTATCGATTGGTCAGGAGATTCCAAGCCACGTCTGTGATTCGACCGCCTCCGAGATAGGCGCCCCATGCGGCGTCGAGAAATTCGTTCTCTTCAACGTCCAGCGGGAAGATCGACTCGACACGTGCCGCAGCCCATTCTGGATCCAGCCAGGCAAGGGGCGGGAACAGTTCGCCGTAGATGGAGCGGACCGACTTGGATGGATCGATAGCGGGATCGAGATGTTGGTCGAGCAACGCGAGGACGGCGGAGATGTCGGTGTCAGGAGAGCGTCGACGCAGGCTCAGGCCGTAGCTGATTACGGCCCGTATAGCTTGCGGGCGCACGAGGCCCAGGGCGAGCCCCATAAAGCCGCCATAGCCTTCGGCGGTCGCGCCGGCCTCCCGATCGGTGTCTGGATCGGCATCGGCACAGCTGTCAACAATGACAGCCCACACTCGTGTGTCGAGGTTGGCCGAGATGGGGCTAGGTCCCGGGTTTAGTCCACCCATAAGCAGCCTGAGCATGTCCAAGCGCGGTTGTCGCCACTGACGGAACGCCGGGCCGCAGTCGAGGGCGGCCAGTTCCTCCTTTGCCTGCTGGTTGATCCACTCGCACAGCTTGATGACGGCATTCCAATCGAGGACAGCATCGTTCGTACGTGCCTGGTAAAGCCCGCTGATGACCTCGCCGATGTAGACAGCTGGCAGGCCAATGAAGAGATCGAGGTCAGCGGAGCGACGCTCGGCGTCTCCTTGCACGGCCGAACTCAGCGCGCCCCGCAGTGATGCTTGGCTCGGTGCCCCCCAGCGGTTCGGCGGTGCTTGCCAGGTTCGCAAGAACTCGACGAGCGTGGCCGTCGGCATCGCGGCGAGCTCAGATGGACTGATCGGGCTCTCCTCCCCCCAGACGGCGAAGGGCTCGGGCAACGCTTCGGTCGGATTCGGGGCGTCACCGTATTCGGCCACGAGTGCTTGGTAGCGGGCATTCCACTCCGGCGGGAGGACGGACTGTAGTGCAGCGAGCCGATTACGTTGCCATCGGGCGATCCACTCACGCGACTCCGGATCGAGCCCGGCCGCCCGTCTAGGCGACTTTCCGTCAGCTTTGGCTACGTCTGCTGCATGAGGTCCCGCATCGATACTTCTGAGGAGGCGCCGAACGTCACCGGTGTCGAGACCATGGGCGGCTACGCGGGCGAGGAGAAGGTACTCGCGCTCGATATAACGGTTCGAGATCAGCGCGGGGTCGATCAAACGTGTGGTCGTAAGTTCTAGGTTTTGTTCGGTGTGTTGCGCCAGCAGCCACAGAGAGATGCGTTGAAACAGTGTCCAGTCGTGCGATTCCAACTCCCTGATTATCTCGATGATCTTTTCTGGGTGGGCATCTGTCAGCGAGGTTGCCGCATCGCGGACAGCGTCCACGAGGGATTGCCGAACATCAGTTTCGGCTCGGAGGCTGCCGCTACTTTCGATGTTCGGTCGCCAAATGAGCGACGTATCGCGGCCAGAGACGGCCGCTCGCTCCGAGTCGCTGCGAATCACCTCGGCGAGTACGCGACATAGCATCGCGAGGACTTGCACACCAGCCATCTCCACGATGCTGGGTATATGCTCGCGAAGAATTGTGCCATACTCGTACGCGTC
Organism: Actinoallomurus acaciae; assembly: GCF_042429965.1. Taxonomy (NCBI): domain Bacteria; kingdom Bacillati; phylum Actinomycetota; class Actinomycetes; order Streptosporangiales; family Thermomonosporaceae; genus Actinoallomurus; species Actinoallomurus acaciae. The sequence continues at coordinate 8,429 of NZ_JBHLZP010000005.1, read as the reverse complement.
GACGCTGGACGACGGCCCGTAGTCGGTTGGCACGCGATCGAGAAGAGCTTGAGTAAGTGCCACAGCTTCCTCGACGTGTTCACCACGGCACATGGAAACAATTAGGGCACCAGCTTCATGGGGAATCAGGACACCATAGCGCGAGCTGATCGCGCTGACGATCTTGGGAACAAGCTTCGTAGCTGATTCGGGTGGACATGCGAGCGCGATTTTAATTAGATCGTAGTTGACGCGAGCATTCTCAGTCGCTGGAATTTCGATAGCCACATCGACCACGTCAGTCGGCGCCTGCGGCGCCACTCGGACGAGGAATCGGGATTCAGGCCACGATGGTAGCTGAAGCGTGCCGGCGTCCTCATCAAGCTGAGGTGGCGGCGGCGCCTGGAAGAAGCCTTCCGCCTTCAACGGCTTTATCCATGCAGTAGTTGCCCTGGAGAAGAAGTAATTCGATACAGCGTAGCTGCCCGGAAAGTTGTTCCGGATCGACTTCGCGCTTTCTCTCGTGGGAGTGGGTATCGCCAGGAGCTTATCGAGGCGCTCATATACCTCGAAATAGCGAGTTTCGAACCTTTCCAGTATGGCATCGAGTACCAATTCGAATCCGGCAACCAGCGCAAAGAAGGCCGGGCCGGGTGGTCGAGGCACATCCAATGCTGAACGGTGCGCTCGCCTGGCCAGCCCATCGGAGTTATCTTCCCTGGCGAGTCCGAGCCAGAACTCTGCGACGGGGTCGTCGAGAGGAATTTCTAGCTCCCTCAAGACAGCTTCGATCTTGGCGCGATGTCTGTCCTTCGCGCCCGCACCGGCTTTGGGCGGTTCGAGAACTGAGCGGACCGCACTCTCAACCTCTCGCAGCAGGTGACTAACAAGGTGAGTAACTGAGAGCCGCAGTGGTCGCTCGGCGAGAAGACCACACGCGTCCCGGAAGAACGCCGCCGGGCCAAGCCCTACCTGCTGCCCAAGCCGACGTGCCACCTGCTCTTGCCTCGGAGAAAGCTCAAACCTTGCCGAATCTGGCCACGTTGCGTCTGATGTCACCAGGTCTCCAAGTCCAAACGGTCCAACCATCTACTAGCATCGCACGGCGGCGAACGAAGCATTGGCGACAAATGAAGCTACCCGACTTACGGTTATGAGCTTGCTGCGGCTCAGTCGAGGCAGCGCGGAAATACGTACAGCGCTAGCGCCCAGGCAGACTCCCGAAGGCGCGCCCAAGCACGCGTTCGGCTGCACCCGGTACGACGGCCATGGACAAACCGACGACGAAAGTCGTTGGCTGACCCCCGCCGCACTCGACCCGGTTGGGGCTGAGCAACGCCATCCCTGCGTTGGCCACCAAGGGAGTTGAGGCGACCGCCTCGATACCTCGCGCGCGGTCCAGTGTGAGCAGGCCCGCCACGATGCGGTGACCTGGTCCCTGCCCAGTTTCCTCCAGGTCGCCACCGCTCGGGCGCCTTCCGAAAGTGGACCCGTATTTGACCCGACCAGCCGCCGACGACCGTGGCTCGCCGGACGTAGTCGGACAGGAGCGAAACAGCCCCTCACCGGTGTCAGCGCTGGTGGGGGGCTGTTTGAGGAGGTGTGGCGGGTCCAGGATTCGAACCTGGGTAGGCTAAGCCGACGGATTTACAGTCCGCTCCCATTGGCCACTCGGGCAACCCGCCGTCACGTCGTCCGTAACGACGCTCTGAAGGATAGCGGACTCTGAACCCTAAGGTGACATCGGATTCCCGGCCTGCTGGTGGTGGCGTCGGAGGGGCCTGTGGGGCGCGGTCTCACTACCCTGTCGTTGAGATCGTCATTCTCTGTGAGGACGCAAAGTGGCAGACAGCTCTTTCGACATCGTGTCCAAGATCGACCGGCAGGAGGTGGACAACGCTCTCAACCAGGCGGGCAAGGAGATCTCGACGCGGTTCGACTTCCGGAACGTGGATGCGGGGATCCGGTGGGCCGGGGAGAGCATTGAGGTCCAGGCCAACAGCGAGGAGCGGGCGAACGCCGTGCTCGACGTGTTCAAGGACAAGCTCGTCAAGCGGAAGATTTCGCTCAAGTCCATCGACGCTGGGGAGCCCAAGGCGTCCGGGAAGCTCTACAAGCTCACGGTCGGCCTCAAGGAGGGGATCTCCCAGGAGGACGCCAAGAAGATCGGCAAGATCATTCGGGATGAGGGGCCGAAGGGGGTCCGGGCGCAGATTCAGGGGGACGAACTTCGGGTCACCTCCAAGAAGAAGGACGAGCTCCAGTCGGTGATCTCGCTGCTCAAGGGCAAGGACCTCGACGTCGCCTTGCAGTTCACCAACTACCGCTAGCCGACCTCGGCCGGCGCATCGGGTCGGGCTCGCTGGTCCTGAAGGTGCACCGCGACCCGATGTGCCGCCCGGGCGAACTGAGAGCTACCGGTGTCGGCAGCCTCGGGGAAGCCAGTGGCCCGCTATCCAGACTCGGCGGACCCTTCCGCGCACGCGCCTTCTCTCGTAATGCCCCCGTACGTACCTGTGGCAGCGAGGACGGGCCTCACCGCCCGTCGTCGCCCGAGACACGGACACCGCGCCGGTGCGGGTCGTCGCGCCGGCCGGGCCTCCCACGAGCGTGGTGCCGGCCGCGAAGACCAGCCCTGCCGTGGCAAGCGTCATGTGCTCCCTGACACTCACGGATTACCTCCTCATGATCCAAAGCCGACGGGAGAATCCAGAGCACGAAACAGAGAAGCCCGGTGACACACGGTCACCTCACGCGCATTCTGCCCCACGCAAATCATCCGAAAACGCCGCATTCGATGTCCCGCCAAAGGCTTGACCTGGGCTTTTCGTCAGCGTGGCAGCGCGTCCAGCACGGTCGGCCAGGCGCCGGAGAGCGGGTCGATCAAGGCGAAGTGACCGACCCCGGGGAGCTCGCGCAACGGTGCGCCCCGGCGCGCGGCATAGGAGCGGCTCACCTCGATCGGGACGCGGTCGTCGGACGTGCCGTGCAGCAGCCGTACCGGGGCCGCGGGCAGGGCCAGCCGGGCCGGGTCGGCGGCGGCGTACCGGTCCGGCACCTCGGCGGGTGAGCCGCCCAGCAGCAGGTCCGCCGCGCCGTCGTCCAGGTTCAGGTCGCTGCACATCAGCAGGTCGAGACAGCCCGCCAGCGACACCACGCCCCGCAGCCGCGCCGACGGGCGGGTCGCGGCCCACACCGCCAGGTGGCCGCCCGCCGAATGGCCCATCACCACCGGCGGCATCGCGGCGTACGGCTCCAGCAGCGACGGCATGGCGTCCAGCGCCGCGGCGACGTCGTCGAACGTGCCCGGCCAGCCGCCGCCCTCCTGGCCCGTACGGCGATACTCCGGGATCGCGACCACGTATCCCGCCGCGGCCAGGGCGCTCGCCATCGGGCCCGTGTGCCTACGGTCGTACGCGGACCGCCAGAAGCCTCCGTGCAACACCACCACGAGCGGCGCCTCGGATCGGGACGGCAGGCGTACGTCGATGACGTGGTCCGGATGCGGGCCGTAACTCAACGTCAGGTCCGGCGGCGACGCCGGCCGTGTCAGCACTTCCCGTGAGTCGGTCATCCGGCCAGGCGGGAGCCGTCGGTGACCTCCAGCCGCCGGGCCAGCTCGGTCAGGTCGAGGCCGAGCGTGGCGGCGAGCGCGGAGACGGTGAAGAAGGCCGGTGCGGCGATCGCGCCGCGTTCGATCTTGCGCAGGGTGTCGAGGGAGATGCCGGCCTCGGCGGCGATGGAGGCCGCGCTGCGCGGACCGCGGGCCGCGCGCAGGATCTGGCCGAGGGCACGGCCTCGGTCGCGTTGGTCCTCGGTCAGCGGGGTACGCACCATGGACAGATATTATAAGGCTGGTATTAAAATCTACCCATGGTGACTCTGAAGAACCAGGCGGAACTGGACCAGATGCGGGCGGCGGGGCAGGTCGTGGGCGCGACCCTGCGGCGCGTGGCCGACGCGGTCGAGCCCGGCGTCAGCCTGGCCGAGCTCGACGCGGTCGGCGCCGCCTGTATCAAGGAGCACGGGGCGGATCCCTCGTTCCTCGGCTACCACCCCCAGTGGGCCGATGCCCCCTACCCGGCGACGCTCTGCCTGTCGGTCAACGACGTGGTCGTGCACGGCCTCCCCAACGGACGGCGGCTGAAGGACGGCGACATCCTGTCGATCGACTGCGGCGCGATCGTCGGCGGCTACCACGGCGACGCCGCGGTGACCGTGCCCGTCGGGCGGGTGGACGACGCGGCCGAACGCCTGATGAAGGTCACCCGCGAGGCCCTGACGGCGGCGATCGCGATGGCCGTGCCCGGCGGGCGGCTCGGCGATGTCTCGCACGCGGTGGAGAGCGCCGCCCGGCCGTACGGGCTGCTCGAGGGCTGTGGCGGCCACGGCATCGGCACCGCCATGCACGAGGACCCGCACGTGCCCAACACCGGCCGGCCCGGGCGCGGCATGCGGCTCCGCGAGGGCCTGGTGATCGCCATCGAGCCCATGCTGATCGAGAGCGGTGCCGACGCGGGCCGTACGCTCGCCGACGGCTGGTCGGTGGCCACCGCCGACGGCAGCCGCGCCGCCCACTTCGAGCACACCGTCGCGATCACCGCGGACGGCCCGGAGATCCTCACCCAATGAGAAACCGCCCCGTACGAGACGGGGCGGTTCTCGGGTGGCGCGTCAGCAGGAGTGCGTCCAGGAGCACTCGAGGTTCTGCGCCGAGGAGCGCGCGGTGGACCGCACGGCGGAGGTCGCCGCGGACGGGCCGCCGGCGAGCCGGACGGCGATCTTGTCCTGGAGGTCGGTGGGAGCACCGCCCTGGTAGCCGTTGAAGATGACGGAGAAGATCAGCGGCTGGCCGTCCGGGTCCTTCACGTACCCCGACAGCGCGCTGACGCCGGTCAGCGTGCCGGTCTTGGCGTGTACGTTGCCCGCCGCCGGGGTGCCGACCATGCGCGAGCGGAGTGTGCCGCCCACGAGCTCGTCGGACTGGCCGGCGATCGGGATCGCGTTGTAGAAGACCGGGAACCAGCTCTTGTGCTGCGCGGCCCTGAGCACGTTGCTGATCTGCGTGGCCGTCGTGTAGTTCGAGTGGCCGAGCCCCGAGCCGTCGGTCTGCTTGACCTGCGAGGTGTCCACGCCGAGCGTCTTGAGGTACTTGGCGACCACCGGCAGGCCGGCGGTCCAGCTTCCGTGCCCGGTGACCTTGCGGCCGATCTCCTTGACGAGTGTCTCGGCGATCATGTTGTTGCTCAGCTTCAGGTACGGGGTCGCGATCTTCGACAGGGGGATCGACTGCCGGGTCGTGACGACCTTGGCGCCCTTCGGCGTCGTGCCGTGCGTCGTGTCGCCCTCGACCGTCACGCCGTGGGCCTTCAGCGCCCGCCGGAAGACGTCCGCGGCGTACAGCGCGGGGTCCTGGACGGTGGCCAGGTCATCGAACGTGCCGTCCGCGGGGATGGAGCCGCTGACGACGATCGTGTTGGTGCCGACCGTACGGTCCACCGACACCGTCGAGGCCGATCCGGGGGCACCCGTGGTCGCCTTGTCGTCGATCGTGACCACGCCCGTGTCGGGGCTGAGCGAGACCTTCGGCGGCTGCCCGGGCGAGGTCGGCGTGACGACCACGTCGACCGTGCCCACGTCGAAGACGTCGTCCGGGGCGACGGTCAGCGCGGAGATCTCGGCGGCGTAGTAGTAGGGGAAGTCGGTCGGGTCCCAGTCGGGTCCGAGGCGCGGGCCCTCGAACCAGCTGTCGTCGGCGACCAGGCCGCCCTTGACCGTCTTGACGCCCTTGGTCGCGACCTGCGCGGCCAGCCGGTCGTACGCGGCGGCGCCCAGCGTGGGGTCGCCGGTGCCCTTGAGATAGAGGGTGCCGCCACGCAGGGAGACGTTCGTACGGAACCGGTAGCCGGTGCCGAGGATCCCGAACGCCGCGGCGGACGTCTCGATCTTGTTGTTGGAGGCGGGAACGACGCGCGTGTCGGCGTCGTGGGAGTACAGGACCGCGCCGGTACGGGCGTTCCGCACGGTCACGCCGGCGGTCGCGCCGCTCAGGCGGCTGTCGGACAGGATCTGGTCGATGTCGGTCTTCAGATCGCCGGGGGCGGCCGCACGGGTCGAGGCCGAGCCGACGGCGGCCTGGGCCGGAACGGCGACGCCGGAACCGGCGATCACCCCTCCTGCGAGCAACAGGGCCAATCCGGTTGATCTTCGCATGACGGACGATGGTAAAAGGTCTTTACCGATCAGTGGCGGCGATGGCCGAAACCGGTATCGGCAGGTGACCAAAGTCATGCGTTCCGCACGTGTTCGCGCTGCGGCCGCGCGGCCCGGCCTTGACCCTGACGCCGCCGGAGGCTCGACCATCGGCGCAGGAGCGAGCGAACCGACGAACACGCGCGCCTGATCGAAGAGGGTCCCATGAGCGAGTACACCAGTCCCGTCCCCATGCCGGCACTCGGCGCGTCCGCGCCCGCGGTCTACCGGGAGTTCTACGGCATGCCGATGTTCGTCAACGTCCCCACTCGCGACCTCACGGCCTCGGCGGACTTCTGGATCCGCGGGCTCGGTTTCATCGACCTGTTCACCATCCCGGATCGCCTGACCCACCTGCGGCGCTGGGCCTTCCAGGACGTCCTCCTCGTGCCCGCGGAACGAGTCGCCGAGACGCCGACGATGAGCATCAGCTTCGCGTGCGTTCTCCGCCAGCTCGACGAGATCGCCGCCCGCTGCGAGGACCTCGCGCCGGGATGCACCAGCGGGCCGACAGAGATGCCGTGGAACTCCGTCGAGTTGACGATCGTCACGCCGGAGCACGCGCGGGTCGTGATGACGGCCGCTCAACCGCTCGATCCGCACAGCGCGCGAGCGGACGACCTGCGGGCGATGGGCATCGAGATCCCGAAAGGCTGACAGGTCGCGTGCCCGTCTCGCGGGATCCGGCCCCGGCGAGGTGAGCGACACTGAGGGAATGACCAGTGACGCCCGCGCGCGGGAACCCACCGGCGAGCACGGCCTCACCGTCGGCCGGACGGCCGCGCTGGTCGGGGTCAGCGTGAAGACCCTGCACCATTGGGACACGGTCGGTCTCGTACGCCCGAGCGGGCGCACCTGGTCCGGGTACCGGCTGTACTCGGCCGAGGATGTCGCCCGGATCCACCGGGTCCTCATCTACCGGAACCTCGGGTTTCCACTCGCCGAGATCGGCCGGGTCCTCGATGACCCGGACGCCGACGCGCGCGGTCACCTGAGCCGGCAGCGGTCACTGCTCCTGGAGCGCATCGCCGGCCTGCGGAAGATGGTCGGCGCGGTCGATCGCATGATGGAGGCGTTGGACACCGGGATACGGCTGACTCCCGAGGAGCAGGTCGAGATCTTCGGTGCCGACTGGCGGCCCGCTTGGGTCGAGGAGGCCGAGGAGCGCTGGGGGGACAGCGCGCAGTGGACGCAGTACGCCGAGCGCGTCGCCTGGATGACGGCGGACGACTGGCGAAAGGTCGCGGCGGCGGCCGAGGCGCTGAACGCCGTCCTCGCCGCCGCCGGGCGTGCCGGCGTCGCGCCCGGCTCGGACGAGGCGAACGCCCTCGCGGAGCGGCACCGCGCGTCGATCGCGACGTACTTCGACTGCACGCACTCGATGCACGTGTGCCTGGGGCGCAGGTACGTCGGCGATCCCGGGTTCGCCGCGCACTACGACGCCCTCGCTCCGGGCCTGGCCGCCTGGCTGCGCGACGCGATCTTCGCCAACGCCGAGGCTCATGGCGTCGACCCCGGCTCCGCGAGGTGGGAGTGAGGTTCGGGTGCGCCGGATGCGGTGCCGTGCTGACCGCGCCGGTGTCGCGGGTCGCGCTCCCCGTCCACGCGCACCACACGTACGGTCATCGGTTCCTGCCTCCGCTCATGGCGGCCGGAACGTTCGCGGTGGATCCGGAGCCCTCCGGGCCGCCGTGGCGACCGTGGGACGACGTGGACGCCGACGAGGCGGCGGCCCGTGGCGTGTACGCGCCGGTGCACTCCCTGTCGTACGGACCACGGGGAGCCGTCGTGATCGCGCCGGGCGACGTCCGCGGCACGGTCTTCGTGCCGGAGCGCGGCGACGGTTGCCTGGGGCTGGACGGCCGGGACGGCCCGAACCTCGCGTGTGCGGGGTGCGGGCGGGCGGTGGCGACCCGCGTGGACGACTGCTCGTACTGGCAGGCCGTATGGCTGGACCCGCGGGCCGTGCGCCGCCTCACCGGCGACGACCCTTCGCGTCGGCCGGCCGGCTGGGACGCCCTGCCGGAGGGTGTGCCGCCGCTTGAGCCGTCCGGAATGTGGAGCCCGCTGTGGGACGCGGCGGTCTCGGCGGCAATGGCCCACCTGCTGGCGGTGTCGTCGGGCGTACGAGTGCACCTCCCGGACGGGCCGGTCGCCGAGACGTTCGGCCCGGCGCTCGACGCGCTGCTCCCGCCGGG
>NZ_JBHLZP010000004.1:0-77527 GCF_042429965.1 Actinoallomurus acaciae | reverse complement strand
GTGCACCTGGCCCAGCCCCGCTGCGGAGCGGCGACCCCGGCGCCCGGCGCCAGCCGTACGCCGCGGCGCTGCGCACCGGCCCCGTCCAGCGAGCGGATCGCGACGGTGTACGACAGCACGCCGGACTTGTCGCGCTTCAGGTCCAGCACGTAGAAGTGCAGCCGGTTGGCCTGGTCGACGTACTCGTACTGGCTCCCCGAGTCGGCCCCGGCGTGGAACAGCGCGTCGGAGAGCTGCCGGTAGTCGCCGATCGTCATCTTCTGCGGGGTGCCGTTCGGCAGCACGAAGTCGACCTTGTCGATGTCCTCCGGGTGCGCGTCGATGACCCAGATGAACGGCGCCGCGTCGCGGTCCTTGGTCTTGGACAGCAGCACGCCGCTGTCCGGCGTGAACGAGTCGTAGCCCATCCGGTCGACGACCTCGACGGTGTAGTTGTCATACCCGCCGCCGTCGCAGAGCGGATCGGTCGAGACGTCACAGGCGGGGTCGTGGTCGCCGCCGTTCATCACCACGTTGACGCCCGCGAGCTCACCGGACTTCATCTGCACCTCACGCGCCTTGACCTTGGCCACCACGACGCCCGACTGGGCGAGGCCGGCACGGGACACGTTCAGCACGCCGGCCGGGTCGACGATGCCGAGCTTCATCTTCTCGCGGAGCATGTGCTGGGCGCCCATCGAACTGCCGGCGGTGGCCGGCACCAGCCAGCGGCTGTGCGGGCCGCCGGGCCCGTTGAACGTGCCCCGGCTGAGCATGTCCCACGGTCCGGAGTAGTCCCGCCGTGGCGGCACCGAGTACGGGTTGTTGTAGTTGTCGCCGATGCCGAGGATGTGGCTGAACTCGTGGGCGAAGGTGCCCATGCCCGAGCTCTCGGCCTGGATGGAGCTGCCCGAGGCGGCGTTCGGCCAGATGTTGGACGCGGCCTGCCAGGAGGTCCAGTCGACGTACCGGGTCTTGTTCCAGTTGGGCAGCGCCGGGTCCGGCGGTCCCCAGTCGTCGGTGACGTCCTCGCGGGTGTTGAACTTCATCTGCCCGAACTCCTGCCAGGTCGACGACTCGTCCTGGCCCGCGCTGAGGAAGAACACGAAGTCGTACTGCGCGGCGACGTCCGCGCCGACGTCCGCGATCCACGCGGCACGGGCGTCCGTGCGGAAGTCGCGGTTGCAGGTGTCGCCCGCCGGGCAGCCCATGGTTCCCTGGAAGCTGGACTCGACGCCGTACTCGTGGCTCTTGCCGGGCATCCGGTACGGGCCGAACGCGCCCAGGTCGATGCCGTAGCGGCCGCCGGAGTCCTCCATCCAGTACTCGTTGATGGTGTGCCCGCGGTTGAGGTCGCTCGGGGTGTTGAGGAAGTCCTGGTAGAACCGCGGCACCTGGTCGCGTGGCACGTCACTCACCGACGTGGGGTTGCCGTAGATCGTGGAGTTCTTCGGCCGGCTGATGACGAACGACACGTTGGGGTAGTCGACCAGGACGAGCGCGCCCTTGAAGTTCTTGATCGAGCCCTTCTCGGCGGGGTCGTTCCAGTGGGTGTTCGGGATCGCCTTGTAGTCGTCCCAGGTCATCGTGTCCGGCAGCTCGTAGTTCTGCGGGTCGATCGGACGCGGCGTGTTCGGCGCGACGGCGCGCTGCGCCTGGCTCCGCTGCCACGGCTGCGTCTGGGGCCACTGCCGCATCTGCCAGGGGTTGGCGGTCGGCTCGGGTCGGGGCGCGGCGGTCGCCGCCGCGGCGGAGGTCGCGGACAGCAAGGCCAGTGTCACGGCGAACACCGCGCACAGCGCCTCCCACCGGCGCCGGCGAGTCCTCACGGATCTACCCATGTGACGTCCTCTTTCATCGAGGCCAGGGGCGGTGCCGTTCCCGCGGGGAACACGAGGGGGTGGCAGGGGGCTCGGCGGACTCCGCGGCGGAACGGACGATCGATGATCTCCCGAGTGCCTCGTTCGCGCCAGAGACGATTTCCCGCCCCGGGCGCGTGGCACCCCACCTGCGGAGAGTCCGGCGACAAGGGTTAACGTCCAGGTGGGGGACCTGATCAGCGAGGAGGCACCGGATGACACCTCCGATGAGGGCGAGGACCGTGCCGGGCCGGGTGACCACCGGCGCGTACCTTCTGCACAGCGGGCTGGAGCACTGGAACGGAGGCGAGGAGCAGGCGTCCGGCCTCCACACGATGGCCTCGAACGCGTTCCCGTTCCTGAAGAGCGTCCCGCCGCGCCGGTTCCAGCGCCTGCTCTCGGCCGTGGAGATCGCCACGGGCACGGCGCTGCTCGCCCCGGTCGTCCCGCCGGCCCTGGCCGGCGCCGCCCTCACCGGCTTCTCCGCCGGCCTGGTCACCCTGTACGCGCGCACCCCCGCGCTCCGCAAGCCCGGCAGCATCTGGCCGAGCCAGGCGGGCATCGGCGTCAGCAAGGACGTGTGGATGCTGGGCATCGGCCTGGACCTGCTTGCCGGCGCGGTCGCCGACCGCCGGAGACGCTGACCGCTGGAGACGCTGACCTTTCCCGACGGCCGTCAGGCGGCCGGAAATGAGCGGTGTGGACCGGTATGCCGGTGCTACCGTACGGAAGCCGGCCGCGGGACTCCGGTGCGACTTCCGGAACCCGCCTGTTAAGCGATGATTCGCAGCTCGTGCCCCCACTCCCCGGCCGGCTTCATGCCTGAGGGGGGAATTCCGATCGAGACGGTGGCGGATCTGATCGCCGCGGACGACGTCCTGATGTTCGTCAACGCGGCGATCACCTCGACGGGCCAGCGCGAGTTCCACTCCGGCGCGGAGGAACAGAGCCTCTCGCTCGACTTCCTGCACCGCTACCTGCTCGTCAACTACCGCGACCTGTACGCGGCCACGCTGGCTCTCGACATCAACGACCACAACGCCGCGCTGATCGTGCGGAACCTCCTGGTCACGGCGGCCGAGACGGACGTGGAGCGACGGCGGTCCGAGGGCCGTCTCATCGCGCGGCGACTGGAACTGCTGCCGCCCCCGCGCGTGTACGCCCTGTTCCGCGAACTGCGCCGCGCGAAGGTCAACAACCGCCGTACCCGGGCGATCATGCGGGACTGGCTCGCCGCGCGCCCCGACCCGGCGTTCGACGCGGTCAAGTACCGCGGTGCCATGAAGGAGGCCGTACGCCACGCGCACCTGCGGCCGGACGGCGAACTCGGACCGTTCCTGTTCACCCTCCACCGGCCGTCCGTCTACCGGACGCCGATCCTGGAGTCCCGGCGGCGGGCCCCCTACGACCAGACCGCGCTCTACGACCTGCCGTACACCGTGGCGGAGGGGTTCGCGGCCAAGCACCGGATCCCGCGAGCCGTCTTCCTGGAGCGGATCGCACCCCGGCTCACCCGGCTGGAGCGGCTGCGCCTGCAGGCGTCCGCGCGAGAGCGCGGAGCCGGCGCCGTACGGGCGGACCTGACGACCATGCCGCTCACCCGTCTGGCCTCCTACGTGCTCGGCCTCTCTCTGGACGAGCGGGCGCGCCGCCGCGGCGAGCTGACCGGGGCGCTGCGCGCGTCCGCCCGGCGTACCGCCGGGGATCAGGCCGGGCGCTGGGGCCGGGTGGTCGCCGTCCTCGACGACAGCTTCTCGGCCTACGGGTCGGGCACCAAGCGCCGCCGCCCTCTCGCGGTCGCGCTCGCGTGCCACTTCCTGCTGGAGGCGCTCGCCGGCGACTACACGCCGCTGTGGCTGTCGGGCCGCGACGACGCGCTGCTGACCTACCCGTACGGCGCGACGCCGCTCGGCGAACGCATCCTCGACGGGCTCGACCGCGGCCCCGAGCGGCTCGTCATCGTCTCGGACGGTTGGGACAACGCGCCGCCGGGCCTGGCCGGAGAGGTGCTGCGGGTCTGGCGCACCCGGCTGGACCCCGGCCGCACCTGCGGCGTCGTGCACCTCAACCCCGTCTATGACGTCGACGACTTCGACGTACGGCGGCTGGCCCCCACCGTCCCGACCGCGGGCATCCGCGACGCCGAGGACCTGGCCGCCCTGATGGAGCTGGCCGGGTTCGCGGAGGGACGCACCGGGCTGCCCGCGCTCCGCGCCCACCTCGACCGCCGCGTCGCGGCCTTCCTCGGGGAGCACGAGTGATCGAGCTGACCGGCCTCACCACCCGTCCGGCGCAGGTCTGGGGCGGCGTACGGCTCGTTCCGCTGGTCCGCGAGACGCCGATCGAGGATCTGCGGCTCGACGTCCGGCTCTACGACGCCCACTTCGGCGTCGTCACGGTCGACCCGCGGAGCACCTATTACTCCTACATCCCTCACGGGTACGTGGCCACGTGGGATCACGCCCCGGCGGCGGCGTACGGGACCCAGCTCCTCGGCCCGGCCGAGCGGACGCGCACGCCCGACCGGATGACGTTGCGGTTCCACCGGCGCATGGCACGCCGCGTGGACAAGAACCGCCTGCGGTTCCTGCCGCTGCACCTGGCGCTGGAGGGATTCCTGGCGCTGCACTTCGGCGGACCGGAGATCGCGTGGGCGGAGTGGTCGCAGCGCGCGATCAGCCACGGGCTCTCGCCTCGCGTCGAGGAGGCCTACACCGGCGCGACGGTGCGAGGCCTGGACGACGCCCTCCGCGTCTTCGAGATCCACGCCGGCCAGTGCGGCCTGCTCGTGTACGTCGCGGACGCCCTCGCCTCCGCGTTCGTCGTACCGCACCCCGCCGACTACCGCGCCCTGCACGAGACTCTGCTCCTCGACCTGTACGGCGAGCTGATCTACCACTACGCGATGCTGAGCCTGCCGGTGCCCGACTTCCGCGCCCGCATCCCGGACGCGAACGTACGCTCGCTCGCGGACCTGCGCGCCGAGGCCACCCGGCAGCAGGAGGAGTGGACGGCCTTCCACGACGGCGTCATGGCGGGCGGACTGCTGGACGCGAGCTACACCTACGAACGCGTGTACGACCTGGGCCCGTACCGGCTGTCCCGCTTCCTGCCGCCGTTCGAACGACGACGCGACAACCACATCGGCGAAATGATCAACGACGAGAGCGGCCGGGTGGCGTACCTGAAGACGTTCCGGCTGTCGGAGAACCAGGTTCGCCGAGGCCACCTGCTGACCGTCCTCGCCGCGAACGCCTGGAGCCTGTCCGGCACCGCCGCCGCCCTCGGCGTGACCGAACCCGAACTCGGCCGCCGCATCGAGAACGCGGGCTTCGCCCACCTGCTCCGCCAGGACGTCCGCGACCGCTACCGCGCCCGCCGCCGCGCCGGCTGAGCATCCTTGCCCGGCACCGAGACCGCCGGGCAAGACGACCCGGAATGGAGCCCGTCCCAGTGCCTGCGTGCCTGCGGACCGCCTCGCCTCGGCGGGCGATTCCGCGAAGCCGTCCATGTCAGGTTTCTCGATGACCCCGTGGTGGGACGTACGTGACGACGCCGCAGTGGGAGATGGATCGTGTCGATAGCAGGCGAAGTCCGGCAACAGGTCGTCGGCGTGATGGAGCTCTCGGCGCAGGCGCGCGAGTCCGTCGAGGAGGCCGGCGAACTCCTCGACTCGGCGGCGCGGCGCCTGACCGACGCACTCACCGCCTCACGTGATCCTCAGGCGGCGGAGGCCCTGCGGTCGCTGCTTCTAGCGCAGGAACGCCTGGCCGAGATCACCGGGCTGTTCGGCTGGGTCGCGGGCGAGCTCCCCGTCTTCTTGAACCGCCTCGGCCAGGCGCCGAGCGTCCAGGCCGGCGAGCGCCCGGCGGTGACGACCTCGCACCGCCGGAGCGGGGAGAAGGGCAGCGCGGTCTCGCGGCCCGAGCGCCCGGAGGAGCCCGAGGCCCCGGAGGAGAGGCCGTTCATGGGCTGGTGGGGCACGAGGTCACGGGAGGTCGCCGACGCCGGTACGGCCGAAAGCGTCATCGGGGAGGCCGCGGACCGCCTCCTCGCCGGCGGGCCCCGTGGGGTCGCGATCCGCTTCGGCAAGGGCGAACGCGAGCAGGCGCCACTGCGGATCTACATCGACACGTCCGCGGGCCGGGCCGCCGTCTCCTGGCAGGGCAGCGCTGGCGTGGAGTCCGGCATCGACCCGGACGAGCCGCTGGTCGTCGAGGAACACCCGAAGCGCCCGCCGGTCACCATCCCGCCGGAGCGCGCCCGCGTCACCCCGGCGGCCGCGATCCGCGCCGCCCGCGAGTACGTCGAGACGGGACGACGACCGACCTGCCTGAGCTGGAACGACACGGAGCCACCGCCGTCCCGGGTGGAGGAGATCCGGTCCGGTGAGGCGCGCTAGCCTCTCCCGGGGTTCAGCGCTTCGGCCAGGAACGTACCGATGGCGGCGAACGAGCGTTCGTCGGCGGGTTGGTCGTAGGCGACGCCGTCCGAGCCCGGTGCCGCGTCCCGGTGGGTGAAGCCGTGCCGCGCGCGGCCGTAGACGGCGAGTTGCCAGTCGGCGTCGGCGTTGGTCATCTCCTCGGCGAAGGCCACCACGTCGTCCATGGGCACATGCGGGTCCACGGCACCGTGGCAGACGAGGATCTTCGCCTTGACGGCTCCGGTCCCGGCGGGCCGGGTGGTCGCGAGGCTGCCGTGCACGCTGACCGCGCCGGCGAGGTCGGCTCCCGACCGCGCGAGTGTCAGCGCGGCCATTCCGCCGAAGCAGAAACCGACGGCGGCTCGGCCCGCTCCGGTTTCGGGGCACTGGGCGAGGGCGTCGAGCCCGGCCTGAGCCCGCCGTACGAGACGGCCGGGGTCGTCGCGCATCGCCATGATCGTGGCGATGGTCCGCTCCCGGTCGCCCCTGACGCCTTCGCCGAACATGTCGCAGGCGAGTACGGCGTATCCCAGTTCCGCGTACCGTCGCGCCTGGTCACGGGCGTGGTCGTCGAGGCCGGCGCCGCCGTGAATGAGGAGGACGCCGGGCCGAGGGGTGTCGTGCGTCTCGTCCCGGAAGAACCGGCCGTGCAGCCGGACGTCTCCGTCGGCGTACGGCAGATCGCGGGCCACGATGGCGCTGGAAGTGGCTTTTGAGGGAGAATTCGACATACGGCGAAGATTAACACTTAAAAGCATCTATCTCGCTTTATCGTACCACAATTAATTCAATTCTGCTAGCAATTATTAATTGCGGTTCCGTCTCAATGAAGAAGGGGCGGACGCCATGCGCCCGCCCCTTCCGACTCGCGTCCTAGTGGTGGTGCGGCATACCGGCGCCACCGTGGTGGATCGGAGCGCTGGGCCGGTTCCAGCCGCCTCCTGAGTGGATCGGAGCGCCGGGCCGGTTCCAGCCCCCTCCCGGGTGGACCGGGCGGTTCCAGCCGCCGGGACGGACCGGGATGACCGGCCTGTTCCAGCCCGGACGGCCCGGCCTGGCCCACACGGGGCGGTGCAGCGCCATGCCCCGGTGGTACCAGCCGCCGATGTGGAAGAGCGGGACGGCCGGGCGGACCCAGGTCCCCTGGTACGGCGAGGCGACGTTCAAGACCTCGGCCACCGCGGCGTCATTGGGAACGCACTGCACCGGCACGTTGCCGGCCTCGGCGCTGTTGGCGGTGAGCTCGATGCCGCCGACGCTCAGCAGGTCGGTACCGCCGATGGCCGGCGCCCAGTCGCCGACCATTTCGCCGGCGAGCGCGCCCTGGGCCGGCACGGCCCCGCCGAACCCGGTGACCTGGAAGGTCGAGTGCTCCGCGCCCCGTACGTTGATCCATGCCGTCCCGCTCCAGGACGAGATGGGAAGCGGCGCCTGAAGGTTCAGGCTTGAGATGTGCAGGCGGAACCGGGCCGGGCCGCTGAACGTGGTCCCGGGCGAGGCGAGCCATCCGCTGAGGACGGCGGCGGTCTGGCCGAGGTTGCCGATGTTGCAGGTGAAGGCGGCGGTGAAGGCGGAGGCCTGGGCGGGCACCTGCCCCACGACGACGCCGAGACCCCCGACCGCGAGGGCCGTCGTGACGGTCACCGCGCGTCTGCCGAGCGACTTGATCATCTGAGCTCCTTGTAAGTATGTCTCGGAGACCGACGTCATCACCCGCCGAAGCGCGGTACGGCCACGCCGCAGGCCCTTTTGCCAGGTCCGATGACGATCAGTACCGCCCCATGGCCGAACCGGCGCCGTACGTGGCCGGCGGAATCAGCGCGCCCGCCCGCCGGTTGACGATGATCACCCCGGGAAGTCCGCGACTCGCGAGGAGACGACATGTCCCTTGATCAGCCCGATGCCGCCGCGCGAAGGTTCCTGTTCGTGCTGGGAAGCTCCCGTACGGAGGGCAACACCGAGGCGCTGGCCCGGCAGGCGGCGGCGCGGCTGCCCGCCGAGGTCGAACAGCGGTGGGTGCGGCTCGACGACCTGCCGCTGCCCGCGTTCGAGGACGTCCGGCACGCCGGCGGTCCCGGCTACGCCGAGCCGACCGGCAATCAGCGGCTTCTGCTGGACGCCACGGTCGAGGCGACCGACGTGGTGATCGCCTCCCCGCTCTACTGGTACAGCGTCTCGGCCGCCACCAAGCTCTACCTCGACTACTGGTCGCCGTGGTTGCGCGTCCCCGGCGTCGACTTCAAGGCCCGGATGAGGGGCCGGACCATGTGGGCGATCACAGTGATCAGTGAGGAGGACCCGGCCAAGGCCGATCCCCTCCTGGGCACTCTCCGGCTCACCGCCGACTACCTCGGCATGCGGTGGGGCGGCGAGCTGGTCGGGTACGCCAACCGGCCCGGCGACATCCTCGCCGACGCGGACGCGCTGGCGGCGGCGGAGGGGTTCTTCAGCCCCGTGAGCACCCGGCCGTCGGGGTGAACGCGCAGGTGAACCGGCATCGAGGCCGCTGGTCAACCCCGGAGCCCGGACCGTAACGTGGGTTCTAGCACGGCTGCAGGGGGGTGCAGTGATCGTGTCCGACACCACGACCCTCGGCGACCGGCTGAAGCTGCTCCGGCATGAGCGTTCCATGACCCGGGGAGAGCTGGCGGACCGGTCCGGGGTGAACACCGATGTGATCGAGAAGCTGGAGCACGGACGCCGGCAGACCGCCCGTGTCACCTGGCTGATGAGGCTCGCCGGCGCGCTGAGGACGGAGCTGTCCGGCCTGCTCGGCGGGGCCCGCCACGAGGACGGCGCCGTACGCGACGCCGTGACCGCGCCGGAGTCCACGCCCGGCATGGATCCGGACGACGCGGGCGAGGATCCCGACCTCGGCGAACTGCGCCATGCCGTCGACGGCGCGTGGCGCGCGTACTGGTCGGGCGACCTGCCGCGGGTGGCGACGCGGCTTCCGGGTCTGATCGGCGAGACGCGTCTCGCGTACCACGGCCTGGGCACGCGGGCGGCGTCGCCGCTCGCCGACGCGCATCATCTGGCCGCACGCCTGCTGTCCAGCCTGGGCGAGACCGACCTCGCGGCGCTGGCGGCGCAGGAGGCGATCCAGGCCGCCGAGAGCGGCGACGACCCGCTCCGATGGACGGCGCTGCACGGCTCGTACTGCTCGGCGCTCCTGCACCAGAACCTCATCCGGCTCTGTGAGGACCACGCCGTACGGATCGCCGAGGACACCGAGCCGCCGCTGGGCGCCGCCGAACTCCGCCGCCTGACGGTGTGGGGGAACCTGATCCTGACCGCGATGGCCGCCGCGGGCACGACCACGCGAGCGGGCGCGGTGAGCGACTACGTCGGCCTGGCCCGCTCGGCGGCGGGCCGCTTCGACCGCGAACACCTCGACTACCACGTGCGGTTCGGCCCGTCGGAGGTGGCGATGCACGCCACGCACGCGTACACGCTCCTGCGGGAGCCCGGCCTGGCCCTGCAGGCGGCCGGCACCGTGCGCCGGGAGGACCTCCCGCGCGCGATGTACGGCCGTCACCTGCTCGACGTGGCCCAGGCCCAGGCGCAGCTCATGGACCTCCGGGCGGCCGAGTCGACCCTGCAAGAGGCCGAGAGCCTGTCCCGCCGGTCGTTCTGCGACCACGGCCCCGCGTACGCCCTGGTCGGTGAGCTGGTCGAGGAGATGGCCCACGTCTCCCCCGACCTGCGCCGCATGGCACGAGAGGTCGCCCTCGAAGGCTAGTTTCCACGGACGCGGCCGATCGGCCCCGCGAGCGACGGAGACCACATGGTGAGATCATTGACAACCCGACGTTGCATGATCATGCATTAGTGTGCATACTTCTACTCATGTCCAAGGTGCTGACCTCTCTGCCTGTCGGCGAACGTGTCGGGATCGCCTTCTCCGGCGGCCTCGACACATCGGTAGCGGTCGCGTGGATGCGCGAGAAGGGTGCCGTGCCGTGCACCTATACCGCCGACATCGGGCAGTACGACGAGCCCGACATCGCCTCTGTGCCCGGGCGCGCCACCGCGTACGGCGCGGAGGTCGGCCGGCTGGTCGACTGCCGGGCGGCTCTCGTGGAGGAGGGCCTCGCGGCCCTGGCCTGCGGAGCGTTCCACATCCGCTCCGGCGGCCGCGCCTACTTCAACACCACCCCGCTCGGCCGGGCCGTCACGGGCACGCTGCTGGTCCGCGCGATGCTCGAGGACGACGTGCAGATCTGGGGTGACGGCTCGACCTTCAAGGGCAACGACATCGAGCGGTTCTACCGCTACGGCCTGCTCGCCAACCCCCTGCTGCGGGTCTACAAGCCGTGGCTCGACGCCGACTTCGTCAGCGAGCTCGGCGGCCGTACGGAGATGTCGGAGTGGCTGCTCGCCCGCGGCCTGCCCTACCGGGACAGCACGGCGAAGGCCTACTCCACCGACGCGAACATCTGGGGCGCGACCCACGAGGCCAAGGCGCTCGAACACCTCGACGCGGGCATCGAGATCGTCGAGCCGATCATGGGCGTGCGGTTCTGGGACCCCGCCGTCGAGATCCCCACCGAGGACGTCACGGTCGGCTTCGAGCAGGGGCGGCCGGTCACGATCAACGGCAAGGAGTTCTCCTCGGCCGTCGACCTGGTGCTGGAGGCCAACGCCATCGGCGGCCGGCACGGTATGGGCATGTCCGACCAGATCGAGAACCGCGTCATCGAGGCCAAGAGCCGGGGCGTCTACGAGGCCCCGGGCATGGCGTTGCTGCACGCGGCGTACGAGCGGCTGGTCAACGCGATCCACAACGAGGACACCCTCGCCAGCTACCACAACGAGGGCCGGCGGCTGGGCCGGCTGATGTACGAGGGCCGCTGGCTGGACCCGCAGGCGCTCATGCTGCGTGAGTCGCTGCAGCGCTGGGTCGGCACGGCGGTCACCGGCGAGGTGACCCTGCGGCTGCGGCGCGGCGAGGACTACTCCATCCTGGACACCTCCGGACCGGCGTTCAGCTACCACCCGGACAAGCTCTCCATGGAGCGCACCGAGGACTCCGCCTTCGGCCCGGTGGACCGCATCGGCCAGCTGACCATGCGCAACCTCGACATCGCCGACTCACGCGCCAAGCTCGAGCAGTACGCCGGACTCGGCATGGTCGGCAGCCAGCACCCGATGCTGATCGGCGCCGCCCAGGCGGCCTCGACGGGCCTGATCGGCGCGATGCCCAAGGGCGGTGCCGAGGCGATCGCCTCCCGCGGCGAGGTCCCGGGCGACGAGCTGCTCGACCACGCCGCCCTGGAGTCCGGCAACGACTGACCCCTCCCGCGAGGGCCACCGGGTTCCCGCGCCTCGGGGGCGCGGGAACCCGGGCATCGTCGGAGGGGGTCAGCCGACGGCGCCGCGGGCGCCGTCCGCCACAGTGATGCCCGAGGCGAACCTCACCATGGTCGTGACGTTCCAGTTGAGCGAGTGCGGCAACTGGACCAGGACGTTCAGCGGACTCCCCCCGGGGGCGCGCCGGCCGGTCTGGAAGATGAGAGTGACCGAGTAGCCCACGCCCTTGTGGCCGAAGAACCATCCCTTGTGCCCGTTGACCTCGACCGCCTGATCGCCGGACCTGGGGAACGGGTTGAGGTCGCCCGAGACCACGAGCTTGTCATCCCACGTGCCGCCCGTGGGCGTACCGGCCCGGTGCAGGACCAGGGTCATGTCGTCCGCGGACGCGACCTCCCAGCCCTGCGGGATCGTCCGGAGGGTGTAGCCCTTCGGCTGCGCACCCTCGTACGCGACCAGGGCGACGCTTCTCGTCGCCGAGGAGGCCGGGCCCGCGGCCGGAGTGGAGTGGTCCGCGGACGTGCCCGTCAGCAGGAGGGCACCGGCGACGCCCACGGCGACCACGCCGGTTCCCCCGGCGAGGGCGGAACGGCGGCGGCGCCGCACCAGCAGGGCGCGGCCGCGGGCGATGTCGGGCTCGGCGTCCGGCCAGGGGTGGGAGGTGCGGAGGTCCTGCGGGACGGCCTCGGACAGAAGGGAACGCACGTCGTTCATCAAGAATCCTTTCGGGCCGACTCGGCCGGCGCCGAGTCGACAGGTCGGCTGGGGACGGAGCGGATCAGGACGGCGCGGTGACCAGGGAGGCGCGCAGCCGGTCCAGGGCCTTGGCGTTCATGCTCTTGACCGTCCCCTTCGCGCAGCCCAGAGCCGAGGCGGTGTCCTCGATGCTGAGGTCGAGCTCGTGGCGGAGCACGACCACGGCCCGCATCCGCGGCGGCAGCTCCGCGAGCGCCCGGCGCACCGCTCCGCCGTCGAGCTGCCCGTCGACGTCGCCGAACGCGTCACCGGACACGGCCGCGTCGGGCACCTCGCCGGTCGCCTTCTCCCGCCGCCACCACGGTCGCCGCGTCTCGTCCAGGAACGCCGAGACGACCGCCCTGCGGGTGTACGCCTCGGCGCTCTCCCGGATCCGCGGCCAGGCGACGTACACCTTCGCCAGCGCCGTCTGGACGACGTCCTCGGCGAGGAACCGGTCGCCCGCCGTCAGCATGCAGGCGGTGCGGAGCAGACTCACCCGGCTCGCACCGACGAAATCCGAGAACTCACGGTCCCGGGCCGTTCGGATCATGTGTACCTCCTCACGGCCTAGACGGAACGCGACGGCGAAAAGGTTCTACGGCGGCGGCCCGGTCTCGTCGTCCCGGCCGGTGTAGCGCAGCCCGTCGAGCAGCAGGCGTACGACGGTGTGCGACTCGGCCTCCCAGCCGGGCTGGTCGTGGGAGGAGCAGATGCCGCCCATGGCCAGGAAGAAGGTGCGCGGCGCGATGTCGGCGCGGATCGCGCCGGCCTTCGCCGCGGCGGTCATGAGCGTGGCGATCGCTTCGACCATGTCCGTTCTGGCCTGCGCGAAGACCGCCGACCGGCCGTCCATGAGCGTCTGGAGGGCGACCGCCATGCCCCGGCTTTCGGCCGCGTGGGCGATGAGCTGCTCCAGGAACGCGCGGAGCGCCTCGTACGGCGTGAGCGTGGCGAGCAGGTGCGGCGCCGTGGCGCACAGGTCGTCCACGCGCTCGCGGTACACGGCCTCGATGAGGGCCTCGCGGGTCTCGAAGTGGCGGTAGAGCGTGCCGACACCGACGCCCGCCCGGCGGGCGATCTCCTCGATGCGCACGTTCACCTCGCCGGCGGTGAACGCCTCGCGCGCCGCGGTCAGGAGCGCGTTGCGGTTGCGCAGGGCGTGCGCGCGCAGCGGTCTGCCGGACGCCGCCGAGTCCGATGTGTCCATCCCGATCCTCCTCCGGTGCGCGTCGGTCCGGCCTGCGGCCCGAGCTTATCGGAATCAGATTCCGGTATGCTTGCCGGAATCTGATTCCGGTTTGTTGCCCAGTGAAGGAGGACCCGGCTCATGCACTACACGACCTTCGGCCGGCGCACCGGCCTGCGTGTCTCGGAGTACGCGCTCGGCACCGCCAACTTCGGCCCCGCGGCCACCGGCGCCGGACCGGAGCGATCACGGGAGATCTTCGAGACGTTCGCCGAGGCGGGCGGCACGTTCATCGACAGCGCCGACCGTTACCAGGGCGGGCAGGCCGAGACCCTGCTGGGCGAACTGCTCGGCCCCGACCGCGACCACTTCGTGCTCGCGACCAAATACACGTGCGGCGCCGCCGGCCACAACCGGGTCGGCGAGACCGGCAACAGCCGCAAGACCATGGTCCGTTCGCTGGAGGCGAGCCTGAAACGGCTGCGCACCGACTATGTCGACCTCTACTGGGTCCACCTGCCCGACGCCCTCACGCCGGTCGAGGAGATCGTCGCCGCCTTCGACGACCTGATCCGCGCCGGAAAGATCCTCCACGGCGGCCTGTCCAACTTCCCGGCATGGCGGATCGCGACCGCCGCGACGGTCGCCGAGCTACACGACCGGGCACCGATCATCGGCCTGCAGGCCGAGTACAGCCTCGCCGAACGCACCGGCGACCGCGAACTGCTGCCGATGGCCGAGGCGTTCGGCCTGGGCGCCGCCCTGTACTCCCCGCTGGCCGGAGGTCTGCTCACCGGCAAGTACCGACGCGGCGACGAGGGCCGCCTGACCACCCGGGGTGTCGGCGTACGCATCGAGGACGATGAACAGCGAACCGCCGTACTCGACGCCGTCCTCGCCGTCGCCGAGGAGAGCGGCGCCACCGCCGCGCAGGTGTCGGTGGCGTGGCTGCGCGGCCGCGCCGCCCGCGCCGCCACGCCTCTCATCCCGGTCATCGGCCCGCGAACACCCGCCCAGCTCGACGAGTACCTGAAGGCGCTCGACCTCGACCTGACCGACGAGCAGTACGACCGCCTCGACCGGGTCAGCGCCGTCGCGCTCGGCGTCCCGCACGAGTCGGCCAGGGCGGCGCTTCCCGCGATCCTCGGCGGCGACGCCGGTCGCATCCGGCGCCACCCCGTACCCGTAATCTGACCGTGCCCTCACGCCGGGCGGCGGGACCCGGCCGGGGAACGACGTTCGGCCCCGACGGAGGCCACCATGGACCGCAGGAACGGCGAGGCACGGCTCGACGCGCTCACCCACGTCCGCTGGATCGCGGGCGGGACGGGAGCGGGCAAGAGCACGGTGGCCGCGGCCTTGGCGCAGCGGTACGGCGTCCGGGTCTACGACGGCGACCGCGCCGAACACCGCTGGTCGGCACGCTGCACACCCGACCGCCACCCGCACATGCACGCGGCGTGGAACAGACCGCCGGGCTCGATGTGGGCGGACCGCTCGCCGCGGGAGATCTTCCAGGCCATGGCGAGCCTGCACGGAGAGACCGTCGGCTTCGTGGCCGAGGACCTCGCCGCCCTGCCGTCCGATCGCATCATCGTGGTCGACTATTTCGGTGTCCTGCCCGGCCATCTGGCACCGCTCCTGCACCGATCCGACCACGCGGCGTTCCTCGTCCCCACTCCCGAGTTCCGAGCGAGAGTTCTCGGGCGGCGCTACGCCGACCCGGCCCGCGCCCGTGCCAACTGGGGCGACCAGGACCTCGAGACCGTCCTGGCCAAACGCCTCGCCCGCGACACCCTCTGGGACGACGAGGTCCGCCTCCAGGCGGGAACCCACGGCCTGGAGGTCATCACGATCGACGGCCGCACCCCCATCGCCGACCTCACCCACCGACTGGCGAACCGATTCGGCCTGGAACCCGCCCGCCGATGACGCCGATGTGGGCGCGACGCCATCGGTGACCAGCCGGTACCTGCGGCATCTGGCGAGGCTTCGGACCGGCCCTGGACGCGCCGCCGGACATGGATCGCCGGGAGCGCCGGAGTCGGTTCGACGGCGGTGCTCATGATGTGCTCGGCCAGGTCGCTCTCGGTCGGCGTGCTCACCATGCCGGCGACCTCCTCGTCGGTGGTGGTCGGCCAGCACGCGCCGCGCGGCCCCGTACGGCCAGGGTCGCGCCGCCTCTCCGGGCGCCATGTCCTCCAGCCGCCGCCAAGCGGGCAGGAACGTCTCGGCCAGAATGTCCGCGGCGTTATGAGCGTTGTCGGCGCGCCGCAGGACGTACCCGAGGACCGGGTCATGACAGGCCGCGTGGACCTGCTCGAAGATTCGGCGTCGCGTTTTCGGCCAGGGGTACGGCCGTCGGCGGAAAGAAGGTGGTGGCGGCCAGGTTCTCCACGCGTCCCGCGCCCGAGGGCGGAAGCGTCTTCGACGGGTCGGGCTGTCGGAGAGAACGGGGGTACGGCGGGCCCTCGCCGGACGGCATCGTGCCTGCTCAGCACTATTGTTCGGGTTGTTCGACCGGTAGTATCCAGTTCCTGCCGTTATGAGTGTTTTGTCGGGATGGCGGCGATCTAGTTGGGACGGAGGTGCCGGTGTCCCTGACCGAAGCGCTACGGGCGGGTGCTCCGCAGGCGTTCGGCGCGCTCTACGACGAGCACGCCGGAGCGGTCTACGCCTACTGCTATGTCATGGTCGGCGACGAGGCGGGGGACGCGCTGCGCGACGTCTTCGTCCAGATCGCACGTCATCCGGACGCCGTACCGGGTGACGACACGGAGTTGGCGGTGTGGCTGCACTCACTCGCCCGGGCCGAGTGCGTACGGCGTGGCGCCTTCGTGCGCGGCGTCGTGGCGACGACGTCGACCGACCCACTGCGACGGGCGCTGGCCCTCCTGAGCCCCGAATACCGCGAGATCCTGGCACTGTCGAACACTCTCGACCCGGCGGAGACCGCCCAGGTCCTCGGCGTGGCGCCGGACACCGCCGAGCCCCTCGTACGGGAGGCTCAGTGGCGCTTGGAGCAGGCCGCCGCCTCGGTGAACGACCGGGAGACGCGAGACGCCGCCCCCCTCGCCGCACTGAGCGGCGAGGCCCTGCGTCGGCTGGTGACACTCGGCTACGAACCTCCGGCAGGACAACGGGAGCAGGTGCTGTCCTCGTGCGCGGCGGCTCGACGCGAGCGAGGCGGTGCGGCGGTGTTCGACACCGACGGGACGCCACTCCCACCGGAGGCGTTCTCCGCGCAGGCCGACGATGCCACCCACCAGTTCCCGAAGATCTCCCCGGACGAGCCGGCCACCGCGCCGCTGCGGCGGGTCGACGCGACCTCCGCGGATACGCGACCAGATCAGCCCGAACCCGGCGAATCCCGACCCGCCGATCCCTCGCCCGCCGGTCTCTCACCCGCTGAGCCCACGCCTGCCGAGTCCACGCCGCCTGAGTCCACGCCGCCTGAGTCCACGCGGCCCGAGCCCATGCCACCCGAGCCCACGCGGCCCGAGCCCGTGTACTCCGAGCCTGGGTTCGCCGAGCTCGGGTTCACCGAGCCCGTGTACTCCGAAGCCGGGTTCGCCGATCCCGCATCGGTCGCCCTGGAGTCCGTGGGTGCGGGGCCGGGCGAGGACTGGAACGCGAGTACCGGCGAGCAGCCACCGCCCGGCCGCGGCACGCACGCCAAGCGGAGAGATCCGGCTCTACGGCGGCGGATCATCCCCGTCGTGGGCGTCGTGGCCTGCGTCGCCGCGGCGACGGGCGTGGCCCTCGCATGGTCCGGCTCCCACGACGCGAACCGGACCAGCGCGATCGTGCACCAGACCGCGCGCCCGAGCCGCCCGATCCAGCCGGCGCCGTCGGGTGACCAGATGTCCTCGCCCCGGGAGGCCAGCGCGGACCCGGACGCGTCGCCGACCGGTACCACCACATCCACGCACTCGGCGTCCCCGCACAGCAGCGTCTCGGCCGGTAACTCGGGCTCGGCAACTCCGAGCAGCAGCGCCTGCACCCCCACACCCACCAGTACGGCGTCCCCGAGCAGCAGCCCCTCCGCCAGCGACTCGGCCTCCCCCACCCCGACCAGCAGCCCCTCCACACCCACCCCGAGCAGCAGCTCTTCTGCCAGCGAGTCGGCCTCCGCAACCTCCACTCCGAAGCCCAGCCGGAGCCCGAGGCCCCACCGGACCCCCAAGCCGCACCGGACCCCGAAGCCGCACCGGACCCCGTCGGCCGGGCCGACCTCTCCCGCGAGGCCGACCGCGTCTGCGGAACCGACCTCCTCCGCCAGGCCGACCACACGCCCCGACAGGCCGAGGCCGTATCGCACCGCCGCGCCCGGCAACGGGACGGCAGGACGTCGCGACCCCGACCGGGCGTGCGACGGAACCTCCCAGTGTGCTCGGCCGCGCCCTCGGCACCCCGACGGCGGCAGTGCCGACCGACCAGGCTTCCCGGTGGCTCCGGACGGCCGACACAACCCCCAGCGGTAACACCCGCCAACACAACCAGCCGCCGCACTACCCGCCCTCGACACGGCCACCCTCAGGAACCGAGACGAAGAATCGCAGTGAAACGCTGATCGGCACGGTCGAGCTGACCAGTGATGTGGCGCTTGATCCGATCCGGCAGCGGAGTGTCGCGGCGGTTGATGAGTTCCTTGAGCTCCGGTACGAGCGGGCGGTACTTCGAGGCGAGCTTGCGGAGCTTCGGCCCGGTGGTGTGGACGAGCCCGACTCCGTTGTCGGTGAAGTCGGACACCTTGATGATCCGGGCGGTCGGGTGGCGGTCCAGGCTGGCGATGACGTGGGCGCGGTACTGGGCGTGGACGTCGCGCGTGCGGTCGTACTCCGGGTTCGTCACGGCGTGGACGAGGCCGGCGACGCGCGGGCCGAACTCCTCCGACAGGACCTCCAGGGCCGCCGCCGAAGGATCGTCGTGACCGTCGCCCGCCAGCTCGGCGGGGTGGTCCTCGACGGAGTCGTGCAGGAGGGCGGCGACGAGGACGTCGACGTCGTGGACCTCGTAGTGGCACAGCACGCGCAGTGTCACCCGGAGCAGATGGTTGACGACCGGTTCGCGGGCCCTGCGGTCCTGCCGGTGCAGGTCGCTCGCCAGGGCCAGCGCCCTGTTGAGGCGGCGCCAGTCGTGCTCTTCGAACCGTTCGACTTCGCGGGAGAACCGGTCGCGCAGGCCGGCCTCGCCGTAGACCTCGGTGATCGTGTGCAGTGGCAGCGTCTCCAGGTAGCTGGGCACCGTGCTCCTCTCCCACGGTGGCGCGCTCCCCGCCTGGGAGCGGTCACCCCTCCCGTGTGGAAATGGGACGTCGTGGGAGATCGCCGGGTTCCGAAGGGCCGCGCCGGTACGGTGCCCGCCACCCGCGACGGCGACGGCGGTCTCGTCGCGAACCCGGCCAGGCGGCCCGTGAGGACTCCGGCGCAGGGGTACGTTCCCAGGAAAAGAACTTTCCGGGTCCGGCGCCCCAGAGCGAACATGCGCTGAATGGCGAACCCCGGTGCGCGAATTGGCGACCGGGGATCGACGAACCCTCTTACCCTCGGCGGGTGTTCGGCGCTTGATCGAGCGGGCGGCACGGGGAGGTTTCAGGGGACGTGGCACCGAATTCGGATCACAATCTCGGCCGGCCCAGCACGTGGCCGTGGGGGAAATCCAAAGACGGGGAGATCGAGTTCGACCCCAGCCCCATACGTACCGTCATCAACGCCCTGAAGGTCGACCGGGCACGCTATGACAAGGGCGACGGGAACCTCAAGGACCTGCAGAACAGGGGTGACGTGACCGACGCCAAGGCGGTCGGTGGCGGCCTCGACGACAAGACCGGATACCCCGCCGGAAGAATACTCGCGACTTACCTGAAGAACGCTCAAGGGTATATCGCGCCGAAGAACGGCTCCGGGTCCTACGCGAATTTCCTGCAGTCCTACGACGCGGTGATCAAGACTCTCAACGACTCGGTCACCAACTACAACGAGGCCGAGGACGCGAGCCTCATCGACGTCGGCACCGGCACGGGAACGGCGGGGCAGCCGGCGAACGCCGGAGCGGGCGTGACGCCGACCGAGACGTCGTTCCAGGTCGCCGATCCCGCGTGCACGAGTCCCACGGGGCACTGGGCCGGAGAGCTCGAGGACTTCAGGGATCTGGCGAAGAGCGTCGATCCGGGCGCCGTACGGGCGGCGAGCAAGGCCTGGCTGGGCGCCCAGTCGAAGCTCATGGACTCGTGGGACGTGCTCTACGCCCAGGGCTCCGCTCTCTCCGACGCGTGGAAGGGCAAGGCCGGCAACGCGATGCAGCAGAGCATGAAGAATCTCTACTTCAGCAGCTGCGCCCTGGCCGACGCGACGGGCCAGGTGGGCGTCGCGGTCGAGTCCCACGCCGGAGACCTCGACGAACTCGTCAAGCAGGCCGGCGCGATAAAGCAGACGGCACGAAACGACTGGCAGCACTTCAAGGACGGTTTTCTCGGCAACAACTGGGGCATGGGCCCGTTTCTGATCGGAGACCGCAAGACCGACTCCGAAAAGCACTACAACGCCGCGCTCAAGAAGGCTCGTGACTGGATGAACGCCACAGGCGAGCATGCGCATGACGGCCTGGCGCGTTCGACGACGGACTACGTCCTTCCCGAGCTGCCGACGAAGGTCGAGTTCACGCTCCCGCACCCTTCGGGCGGCTCCTCCGACCCGTACTACACCGACGATCCCACCGGCCTGAACGACCAGGGCGTCAATGGCGCCGCGTTCAACGACGGCCTCCACTACCCGGGGACGAACGGCCCGTCCGGCACCGATCTGTCGGGCGTGAACGGTGACGACCCCCTGGACGGAAACGGGACCGGGACCGGGAACGCGAACGGGACCGGCACGGACCTGGCGGGGACGGACGGCAGCCGCCTGCCGAACGGTCTCGGCGGCACTGGTACCGGCTTCCCCGGCGGCGGCCTGCCGTACGTCGCGAGCGACGGCGGCAAGGGGGTCACGCCGAACTCCGGTCTGGGCAACGCGCTCAACACCCCGGATGCGGCCGAGGCGGCGGCTCTGCGCAACGCCGCGGCCCGGGGCATGTCCGGGATGCCGATGCCGATGGGCGCGGCCGGAGGCCGGGACAAGGACAGGGAACGGCAGCGCTCGACGTACATCGTCGAGGACGAGTCCACGTTCGCCCCGGACGACGACGTGGCTCCGCCTCTGATCGGCTGAGCCCACACGAGGCCCGTCCCGCCCCCACACGAGGCCCGTCCCGCCCCCACACGAGGTCCGTCCCGCCCCCACGCGAAGCCCGTCCCGCCGTACGGTCCGTACGTCGTCATCCCTCCCACACGAGATGATGCGCGGACGGGCCGAGGCCGGGGCGTGGTCAATCGACCCGGCCGGAGGGTGTAGGCCTAGAGGAAAGCCTTCCGGGAGGGACGAGTCGACGGTGAGTGAAAACGTGTCCGATGGCGTGACGGGCTTCGCGGACCTTGGGTTGTGTCCGGAGTTGCTGAACGCGCTGTCCGGTCTGGGCTATGAGGAGCCCACACCCATCCAGCGTGAGGCGATTCCGCCGTTGCTGGCGGGGCGGGATCTCATCGGACAGGCCGCCACGGGCACGGGAAAGACGGCGGCGTTCGCGCTGCCGGTGCTGCAGCAGTTGTCCGGCGACGGCGGGCGCTCCGCGCCGGCGGCCCTGGTCCTGGTGCCCACGCGGGAGCTGGCCGTACAGGTGTCCCAGGCGTTTCACCGCTACGGCCGCGGGCTGGGCGTGCGCGTCCTGCCCATCTACGGCGGGCAACCGATCGGCTGGCAGATGAAGGCCCTCGAACGCGGGGTCGACGTCGTGGTCGCCACCCCTGGGCGGGCGCTCGACCACATCGGCCGTGGCACGCTCCGCCCCCAGGAGGTGGAGGCGGTCGTGCTGGACGAGGCGGACGAGATGCTCGACATGGGTTTCGCCGAGGACATCGAGGAGATCCTGCGGGCGACCCCCGACGATCGCCGGACGGTGCTGTTCTCCGCGACACTGCCCCCTCGCATCAAGGGGCTCACCGGCCGATACCTCCGCGACCCGGTCCAGATCCAGATCGGCCGCGAGGAGGCGCCTCCCGGCGAGGCCCCGCTCGTACGGCAGAACGCGTACGTGGTGGCACGGGCGCACAAGCCGGCGGCGCTCGGACGCCTGCTGGACGTGGAGGCTCCCACGGCCGCGATCGTCTTCTGCCGCACGCGTGAGGAGGTCGACCAGCTGGCGGAGACCCTCAACGGACGCGGCTACCGCGCCGAGGCACTGCACGGCGGCATGAGCCAGGACCAGCGCGACCGCGTCATGGGACGGCTGCGCAGCGGCACGGCGGAACTCCTCATCGCCACCGACGTGGCCGCACGCGGGCTCGACGTCGAGCAGCTCACCCATGTCGTCAACTACAACGTGCCCTCCGCGCCCGAGTCGTACGTGCACCGCATCGGCCGGGTGGGCCGCGCCGGGCGCGAGGGCGTGGCCATCACCCTGGCCGAGCCGCGTGAGCACCGGATGCTCAAGACGATCGAGCGCGTGACCAAGCAGCGCATCCCGGTGGAGAAGATCCCGACGGTCGCCGACCTGCGCGCGCGGCGTCTGGAGCTGACCCGGGCCGCGCTGCAGGAGAGCCTCATGGAGGACGACCTGTCGCACTTCCTGGCCGTGGTCGAGCCGCTCGCCGAGGAGTTCGACGTCATGGAGGTGGCGCTCGCCGCGGTGAAGCTGGCGTACGAGTCCAGCGGGGCGGCGGCCGACGAGGAGGAGATCCCGCAGATCGCCCCGAAGACCGACCGGGAGGGACGAGACCGCCGAGGCGCCGGGGCGCGACGCGACCGGCGCGGGGGCACCCCCGCCCAGGGCATGACGCGCCTGTTCGTCGGCCTCGGGCGCCGTGCGGCGGTCCGGCCGCAGGACCTGGTCGGCGCGATCACCGGTGAGTCGGACCTGGCCGGGCGCGACATCGGGGCGATCGAGATCGCCGACCGGTTCTCTCTGGTCGAGGTCCCGGAGGCCGCGGCGGACAAGGTGATCAAGGCCTTGCGACGCACCACGATCAAGGGGAGGAAGCCGACGATCCGCCGGGAGCGCGACACGACGGAGAGGCGTCCACGGTGAGGTGAGGCCGTCGTCGTCGGTGGCGTGAGCGTCTTTTCCCCGGCCGGGCGGACGAGAGCCGGCCGGGCGCGGAAAGCGGAAGCCGGTTGCGGTTGATACCCATGTGACCGCCATCCGCGCTAAGGAAAGGCACCACATGACAGGGGACCCTCCGCCACACCCGGCCGAGTGTTTCGACGAGGTCTTCGACGCCTACTTCGCCGAGATCCACCGGTATGCGGCCAAGCGGCTCGGCCCGGACGCCGCCGCCGACATCGCGGCGCAGACGTTCCTGGAGGCGTTCCGGCAACGTCGTCGTTACGACCCGGAACGCGCGGGCGTACGCACCTGGCTGTACGGCATCGCGACCAAAGTGGTCGGCAGGCACCAGCGGACCGAGACACGCGCGCTGCGGGCGCGCTCCCGGCTCGGTCCGGGCCGGGGCGCCGAGGAGCACACCGAACGGGTCGACGCGCGGGTCAGCGCCGAGGGCCTGCGAGGTGAGCTCACCGGGGCGATCGCGGCGCTGCCGCGCGGGCAACGCGACGTGCTGTTGCTCGTGGCCCTGGCCGACCTCAGCCACGACGAGGTCGCGGCGGCGCTGGGGATCTCCTATGGCACGGTCGGCTCCCGGCTGAGCCGTGCCCGAACCACACTGCGCAAGGCGCTCGGCGGGACCAATCCGATGCTCACTTTGGAGGAACAACATGGATGAGGTCCGGATGGTCCGGGACTCCTACCCCGAGCCCGCCCCACCCACCGCCCGGGAGATCGCCCGGGCGAAGGCACTGCTGAACGACCCGCCGCGCCGCCCGCGGCCCCGGTTGCTGTGGGGGCTGGGCGGTGTGGTCGCCGCGGCCGCGGCGGCGGCCGTGGCGCTCACGCTCGTCGGCGGGAACACGACCGCCCCGTCGCGGCCGTCCGGCCCGGTGCACCTGGACGACAAGGGACTCGTCCTCGCGGCGGCGGAGAAGGCGGAACAGCAACCGGCCGGCAAATACTGGCACACCGACGTGGTCCAGGGGCAGGCCTTCATCGTCCGCGCGGAGACCGGGACCTATGCGATCACCGGTGCGCTCGATGAGACGTTCGGCTGGTGGGGCGCCAAGTCCGGCATGGGCGAGGCGCACTACGGCCGCGACCTCCCGGCCCACCCGGTGACCGCGCGGGACGAGGCGCTGTGGCGCAAGGCCGGATCGCCGTCGACCTTCCGCGTCTGGGCCGGCGACCACTACGACACCTACACCACCAAGGCGCAGAAGTGGCAGATGAACGGCGTGAACAAGGGCACGGACCCGCATGGCGGCGGAGAGTTCGTGGGTGCCCTGGGGATGTCGGTGGAGGACCTGCAGAACCTGCCGAACGATTCCGCCAAGCTCACCGAGATGTTCCTGAGCGACAGCGCCGTTAGCAAGAGGATGGCCCCGGCGGGTGTACGCGCCCGATGGTCGAAGCAGGTCCCGCCCGCCTTCAAGCTCCACCTGGCGGGGGCCCTGGCGGAGAACCCGATCCCGCCGAAGGTGCGGGCGGGCCTGATGCGGGCGGCGACCGCCCAGCCCGGCATCCACGCGATCGGCCGCGACACCGACCCGCTCGGCCGCCCGGGCGTCGCCCTGGCCGCCGATGACACCGCCACGACGTGGACCGGGGAATACGGCGGGGAGAAGGCCGCCCGGGGGACCTACCGCTCCCGCACGGTGATCGTCTTCGACCAGCGCACCGGAGCGATGCTGTCCGAACAGGAGGAACTGACCAAGCCCGGTGGCCCGTACGCGGAGATGAAGCCCGGGTTCATCATCAACTACACCGCCTATCGATCGGCGGGCTGGACCGACACCAAGCCCAGCCCGCAGGCCGAGCTGCCCTTCCGCTGACCGGTGCCTCGCCGCCCTCGCCCGGACCGCACGGGCGGGGGCGGCGAGGCGATTCTGCGGGCGTCCGGGGCTCGTCCCCCGATGGTCGAGGCGATCAGCCGGCGGGTGCAGGCCCGCCGGTCGAGGCGTCGTCGACGCGGTAGCCCACTCCCGGCTTGGTGATGATGACGGGTGGTTCGCCGAGTTTGCGGCGTAGCCGGCCGATGGTCACGGTGACCGTGTTGGTGAAGGGGTCGGCGTGCTCGTCCCAGACCTGTTCGAGCAGGTCCTCGGCGCGGAGAAAGGCGGGACGGGCCCGCAGGAGCGCCTCCAGGACGCCGAACTCCTTGACCGACAGGTCGAGCCGGCGTCCGTCGCGGGTGACGGTGCGCAGCAGCGGGTTCAGCTCGATCCCGGCCGCGCACAGGGTGCGGGCCCGCGCGGCCGGCCGGCGGCGGGCGAGGGAGCGGATGCGCAGGACGAGCTCGGGAAAGTGGAACGGCTTGGCGAGATAGTCGTCGGCGCCCAGGCTCAGCCCGCTGACCCGGTCGCCCGGCGCGCCGGCCGCGGTCAGCATCAGGACCATGACCCGGTGGTGGCGTTCGGCGATCATCTCGCAGAGGGTGTCGCCGTGGATTCCCGGCAGGTCGCGGTCGAGGACGACCACGTCGTAGGCGTTGAGGTCGAGCTTGGCCGCGGCCTCCAGCCCGTCGTGGGCGGCGTCCACGGCCATCCCCTGGTCCCGTAGGCCCTCGACCAGGACGTCGGCGAGGGACCGGGCGTCCTCGACCACCAGGACCCTCACGACGGCACGCCCGCCGGCGCGGAGTCCGCCGTATGTGCCGGCAGGGAGACGCCGACCCGCAGGCCGCCCTCGGGACGGGCCCGCAGGTCCAGTTCGCCGCCGTGCGCCGCGGCGATGGCCGCCACGATCGAAAGCCCGAGCCCGGCCCCGGTTCCGGTACGGTCGGCGCCGAGCCGCCGGAACGGCTGGGCCAGCTCCGCGACCTCCCCCGGGTCGAGCACCGGCCCCCCGGTCTCGACGACCAGATGCACGGTCGCGCCGTCGGTCGCGGTGGCGAGGCGGATCCAGCCTCCGTCGTGGTTGTGCGCGATCGCGTTGTCCACGACGTTGTCGATCATGCGGCGCAGGAGCGTACGGCTGCCGCGCACTCGCGCGTCGTCGCGGTCGATCGTCTCGTGCACGGTCAGGCCCTTGGCGGCGATGTCCGCGGCGCGGGCGGACAGGGCCGCGGACACGACGGGACCGAACGGAAGCGGCGTGCGGTCGGGCGGTTCACCATGCCGGGTGCGGGCCAGGACGAGGAACCCGTCCAGCAGCTCGTCGATCTGGTCGAGCTCGGCGCGCAGCCGGCCCGCCAGCGCGGTCGTCTGCGCCGGGACCGGCCCGGGCTTGGCCACCGCCACGTCCAGCGACGCTCGCATGGTGGCCAGCGGCGTGCGTAGCTCGTGGGAGGCGTCGGCGACGAAACGGCGCTGGGCCGCGAAGGCGTTCTCGAGCCGTTCCAGCAGCTCGTCGATGGTGTCGGCGAGGTCCTTCACCTCGTCGGCGGGGCCGGGCACGGCCAGCCGTTCGTGCAGGTTGTCCGCGGAGATCCGCCGGGTCGCCGTGGTCATCGTCCGCAGCGGGCGCAGCACCCGGCCCGCGATGAGGCGACCCAGCACGACCGACACCGCCGCCATGACGCCCAGCGCGATCAACGACGCCAGCAGAAGCTGACGCGCCTGGTCCGTGTGCATCTGGGCCAGCTCGTCCTGTAGCTGGTGGACGCGCGCCTGGGACTCCGGGATCGGCCCGTTCGCCGGCGCGGACTCGCTCACCCGCGACCCGCCCGAGGCCACGATGGCGACGATGGCCAGCAGCCCGGCACCGGACAGCAGGAACACGACGCCGTACAGCGCGGTGAAGCGCGACCGTACGGTACGGAGCGACGGCCTCGGCCGCATTCTCATCGGTCCTCCCCGCGCTGTCCGGCCCTGACGTCCCAGGATGCCCGGAGTGACCTAACAACGGTATGACGGCCTCCGTTCGGCCGGCGTTATGGCCTCCGGCGCATCGTTCGGCGTCATGACGACCAGAGCAGCCATCGAGGTCAACGGTCTACGCAAACGCTTCGGACCGGCCGTCGCGCTGGACGGGATGTCCTTCGCCGTGGCACCGGGGCGGATCACCGGCTTCGTCGGGCCCAACGGCGCCGGAAAGTCCACGACGATGCGCGTGATCCTCGGCCTGGACGCGGCCGACGAGGGTCACGCGCTGGTCGGCGGGCGGCCCTACGCGAGCCTGCGCCGTCCGCTGAGCCACGTCGGAGCGCTGCTGGACGCGGCGGCGCTCCAGCCGAGCCGTAGGGCCCGCAACCATCTCCTGTGGCTGGCCCACTCCCAGGGGCTGACCGCCAGGCGGGTCGACGAGGTGGTCGAGCAGGCCGGGCTGGGGTCCGTGATCCGCCGGAAGGCGGGCGGCTACTCCCTGGGCATGCGGCAGCGGCTCGGGATCGCCGCGGCCCTGCTCGGCGACCCCCCGGTGCTCATGCTCGACGAGCCGTTCAACGGCCTGGACCCCGAGGGCATCGTGTGGATACGCGGTTTCCTGCGGTCGCTGGCCGCCGAGGGGCGCGCCGTCCTCGTGTCCAGCCATCTGATGAGCGAGCTTCAGGACACCGCCCACCATCTGGTGGTGGTCGGCCGCGGCAAGGTCATCGCCGACGCCGGCGTGGCGGAGCTGCTGTCCGCCACCGCCGGCGACCGGGTGACGCTGCGCACCACGGCGGGCTCGGCGGCCGCGAGCGTGCTGGAGCCCGCGGGCGCCACCGTCACCGCCACCGGAGGGGACACGCTGACGGTCTCCGGGCTGGCGACGGAGCGGGTCGTGGCCCTCCTCAGCGCGCGGGCGGTGCCGTTCTCGGAGGTCTCGCCGCACCGCGCGACGCTGGAGGAGGCCTACATGGAGCTCACCCGCGACGCGGTCCAGTTCCGCGCCGCCACCGGCCGGGGGGAGGCACGATGACGAGCGGAACCGCCACACCGGACCGGCCGGGCGTGCGGGCCGGGCGAGACGGCTTCGTCCGGCTGCTGCACGCGGAGTGGACCAAGTTCCGTACGGTCCGCGGCTGGGTGATCGCCCTGGTGGCCGCGGCGCTGGTCACCGCGCTCCTCGGGCTGTTCTCCGCGCAGGGCAGCCACTCTTCGTGCAGCAACGGCCCGGACGAGATCGCCTGCCCCGCCGTCCCGGTGGGACCGGGCGGCGAGGCCGTGGACGACCGCTTCTCCTTCGTCCACCGGTCGCTCACCGGAGATGGGAGCATCACCGTTCGGCTGACCTCGCTGACCGGCATCATCACCTATCCCCCGCCGGACCACGACGAGATCGTCCCCGGCGTCGTGCCGTGGGCGAAGGCCGGAGTCATCGTCAAGGACGGCACCCGGCCGGGATCGGCCTACGCGGCGCTGGTGCTCACCGGCGAGCACGGGGTGCGGATGCAGCACGACTTCACGGAGGACACGGCGGGTCGCCCGGGTGGCGCCTCCACGGCGTCCCCCCGCTGGCTGCGGCTGACCCGCTCCGGTGACACGCTCACCGGCGACGAGTCCTCCGACGGCACGCACTGGACCAGGGTCGGCACGGCTCGCCTGGCCGGGCTCCGGTCCACGGTGCAGGTCGGGCTCCTCGTCACCTCCCCGGGCGACCTCACGGTGAAGCAGGGCACCCTCGGCGGCAGCGTCGAACAGGTGCGCTTCACCCAGGCCACCGGCGTGTTCGACCACGTCCGGGTGCAGGGCGACACACCCGGTGGCGCATGGAGTCACGGGGAGGTGGGGGCCACCGACATGAAGACCGACTGGGAGCGGTACCACCGTCCGGCCGGCGTCGACGAGTCCGGCGGTACGTTCACCGTCACCGGGAGCGGCGACATCGCGCCGCGCGGCCCCGGTGAGGGACTGCGCATCGAGAACACCCTCACCGGCACGTTCGCCGGGATGATCGTGCTGGTCATCGTGGCGGTGCTGTTCATCACGGCCGAATACCGGCGGGGCCTGATCCGTACCACCCTGCTCGCCGTCCCGCGGCGTGGCCGCGTACTGGGGGCGAAGGCCGTCGTGATCGGCCTGGTCACCTTCGTCGCCGGGCTGACCGCCGCCGTGGTCGCCGTCCCGGCGTGCACGCACATCCTGCGCGCCAACGGCAACTACATCCTTCCGGTGACCCGGCTCACCGAGCTCCGGGTGATGGCCGGCACCGCGGCGCTGCTCGCCGTCGCCGCCGTCTTCGCCCTGGCCCTCGGCGCTCTGTTCCGGCGCAGCGTCGCGGCGGTGACCGCCGCCGTCGTGGCGCTCGTCCTGCCCCACGTCCTGGCGACCGCCTCGGTCCTGCCCGAAGGCGCGGCGCAGTGGCTGCTGCGGCTCACCCCGGCCGCCGCGTTCGCGATCCAGCAGAGCATCCCGGAGTACCCGCAGGTGGCGGGCCACTATGTGCCGCAGGACGGCTACTATCCGCTGGCGCCGTGGGCCGGCCTCGCCGTGTTCTGCGGCTATGCCGCGCTCGCCCTCGGCCTGGCCGTCTTCCGGTTGCGGCGGAGGGACGCATGAGAGTCCACCTGCGCGCGGAGTGGACGAAACTGCGCACGGTGCCGGGCACCGCCTGGCTGCTGTTCGCCGTCGCCGGCCTGACGGTGGCGCTGAGCGCCCTGGCGACCGCCGCCGTGACCTGCCCGCCGGACGGCTGCGCCGTGGACAACACCAAGCTGAGCCTCACCGGAGTCGAGCTCGGCCAGGCGGCCGTCGCCCTGCTGGCCGTCCTGGCGATCAGCGGTGAGTACAGCACCGGAATGATCCGCACCACCCTGACCGCGATGCCGGGCCGGGTCACCGTCCTCACCGCCAAGGCGGCCGTCCTCGCCGGCCTGACGATGGCCGCGGGGACCGTCGCCGTCCTCGGGTCGCTGCTGGCCGCACGGCTCATCCTGCCCGGCAGCGGCCAGCCCCACCCGCCGCCGTCGCTGGCCGACGGAGCGACGCTGCGCGCGGCGGCCGGCTCGGTGCTCTACCTCATGTTGGTCGCCCTGCTCAGCGTCGGCGTCGCCACCGCGGTACGAGACTCCGCGGCCGCCATCGGGACCGTGCTCGGCCTGCTCTATCTCTTCCCGGTCATCGCCCACGTGATCTCCGACCCGCAGTGGCAGCGGCGCCTGTGGCAGATCTCGCCGATGGACGCGGGGCTGGCCGTCCAAGCCACCACCGATCTTCGGAGCCTGCCCCTCGGCCCGTGGGCCGGGCTCGGCGTCCTCGCCACCTGGACCGCCGCGGCCCTCCTGTGCGGCGGGCTACTGCTCCGCCTACGCGACGCGTGAACCCGCGATCGGCTAGCCCGGCTGCGGGCGCGGGGTTCGCTCGACGATCAGCCGCAGCGCCTCGACGTGTTCGAGGAAGCGGGTACGCCCCTGGTCGGTGGCTCGCACCGTGGTCTTGGGCACCCGGCCGAGATACGTCCGGCGCTGCTCGGCGTATCCGTCCTTCCTCAGTGTGGCCAGCTGCTTGGACAGTGCGGAGTCCGACAGGGACACCTCGTCGCGCAGGAAGGCGAAGTCACACCACTCCGCCGCACAGAGCACCGACATGATCGCCAGCCGGGTCGGGTCCGACAGCAGGCGGTCCAGTCCCGGTGCCCCGCCCGACGGAGATGTCATTGGTTCGTTCGCCGCTGTGAGACCGCGGTCAGCAGCCGGCCCAGCCCGAACAGCGCGGTGAACGCGACGCCGTAAAGCACCCCGTCGACCGTGTTGGGGTAGTGGCGCAGGCCGACCGCGTCGGCGACGTGGCCGGTGAGATCGGTGCCGTAGCGGGAGACCAGCCACGTGCCGAGGGCCGCGACGATGAGGACTGTTCCGAAGACCCGCGGGTCGAACGACTGCCGACGCTCCACTCCGCGCATCCTACCCAGCAGCGACGACCGGCCGGCGAAGGTGGTCACGAGCACGACGACCAGCGCGACCAGGACC
The DNA here is from genome assembly GCF_042429965.1 of Actinoallomurus acaciae. Lineage (NCBI taxonomy): Bacteria > Bacillati > Actinomycetota > Actinomycetes > Streptosporangiales > Thermomonosporaceae > Actinoallomurus > Actinoallomurus acaciae. The sequence goes on along the minus strand of NZ_JBHLZP010000004.1, from coordinate 47,057 downwards.
ACGATGGCGATCAGCTTGGCGCCGCCGAGACCGGCGAAGTCGTTGGCCGCCGTACCCCCGGCGGTCAGCACGAAGACCGCCGCGTAGACCCACCACGGGAGGCGGGCCGCCCGTCGGGTCCGCTCCTGATGCGTGTGGACCATCGCCAACGCCTCCGCCGCCTGCCGCTCGTCCCGTTCGTTCATGACAGCCTCCTTTGACTACTTGCCTATATGGAAACTACTCACTCCTTTCCGGATAGGCAAGTAGCCACGGGGGGTGCTGCCGCCCCGGGTCACTCACGGCTCAGCGCGTCGATGCACGCCAGGGCGTCGGAGACCGAGCCGGCCGGGTCGGAGATCGGGTACAGGACCGAGCGGATCGTACGGGCGCGGTCGATGACCAGGCTGAGCCGTTTGAGCCGGTCGACGCCGGCGGCGCGGAAGGTGGGCAGTCGCAGCGCCGTGGCCAGTTCCAGGTCCTGGTCGGACAGCAGCGGGAACGGGATGCGGTGATGGGCGGCGAACTCGTCGAGCTGGTCGGGCCGCTGCGTGCTCACTCCTTGCACGGTCGCGCCGCGGGCGGCGAAGTCGGGCAGCCGGTCGCGGAAGGTGCTCGATTCGAGCGTGCAGCCGGGCGCGCCGGGGATGGCGCCCCAGCCGGGCGGGTTCCCGGGGGTCCGCGGCGCCCAGGCACCGGGAAGGCAGTAGAGCACCGTCCACTCGGTACCGGCGACCGGGTCGGTGCGGCCGTTCCGGCGGTCGGCCAGCCGATGCGGCGGAACGCGATGACCGACGAGGCCGTGCACGCGCGCGGCCTCGGTCGACCCCGGCGTGGTGGTCGCGGTCAGGGACCCGTCGCCGAGCAGGAACCGGCCGCCCCAGTCCTGCAGCGCGACGAGAACGGGCAGCAGGCCACGCCCCTTCTCGGTGAGGTGGTACTCATAGCGGGGCGGACGGTCGTGGTACGGACGGCGTTCGACCACCTCGTGCTCGACCAGCGCGTTGAGCCGCTCGGCCAGAACCTTGCGGCTGATGCCGAGCTCGTCGGCCAGGTCGGAGAAGCGGGTGATGCCGCCGGCGAGGTCGCGGAGCACCAGCAGCGTCCACCAGTCTCCGACCACGCCGAGGGCCTGGGCTATCGCGCAGTCGCCGTCGGCGACATCGGGGTACCGCATCCGACCCGGCCTTCCGTGATGAGATCGACGTCATATAGTCAGTTCCGATTCGGAACTGACTATTTCACGGGGACGAGACCAGCGCCGGGGAACGACCCGGCCGGAGGCGGACTCGTTTCTCTTCCCACCGACCACCCGAACGGGAGACCTCTGTGAGCGGACCGATCGCCGGCGACTTCGACTACGAGACCCACGGCGCCGGCTACGCCGTGCAGCGACGCACCGATCCTCGTATCGCCGCGTACGTCCACGACGCGCTCGGCGACGCGCGCACCGTGGTCAACGTCGGCGCCGGCGCCGGGTCGTACGAGCCGGCGGACCGCCGGGTGACGCCGGTCGAGCCCTCCGCGTCGATGCGCTCGCAGCGTCCCGGCCGCCTGGCCCCCGCGGTCGACGCCGTCGCGGAGGACCTGCCCTTTCCCGACGACGGCTTCGACGCCGCCATGGCCACCGTGACCATCCACCAGTGGTCCGACACCGACGCGGGCCTGCGCGAACTGCGCCGCGTCAGCCGCGGGCCGGTCGTCATCCTGACCTTCGACGGCGACGCTCTGGACCTTCTGTGGCTGGCGGAGTACGCCCCCGAGCTGATCGCCGCCGAACGGCTCCGCTATCCGGACATCGAGCACGTACGACAGGTGCTCGGCGGCACCACCACCGTCACCACCGTCCCGATCCCGATCGACTGCGTCGACGGGTTCACCGAGGCCTACTACGCCCGGCCGGAGCGCTTCCTCGACCCTCTCGTCCGAAAGTCGCAATCCGCCTGGGGGTTCGTCGACCAGGCGGCGATCGACCGCACCGTCGAGCGGCTGCGGACCGACCTCGCCGACGGCGAGTGGGATCGCCGTCACGGTCACCTGCGCCGGCAGCCGCGCTTTCTCGGCTCCCTGCGCCTCATCACCGCACTGCCGGACTGATGGCCGCCGAAAGACCTGATCCGGTCGGTGCCGATCGCGTACTGTGCTCAAATTCCTGCCTTTCAACATCCTTTGTGGTGGAATATCGGACAGAACTTTTGATGATCGTTTCGGGGAGAAGCATTGCCGGGTGAGCTGAGCCTGGAGGCTGGGCTGGTGCTGGCCCAGCGGTATCGGCTGGACGCTCCCATCGGCGCGGGCGGCATGGGTCAGGTGTGGCGCGGGGTCGATCTCGGGCTGAACCGGCCGGTCGCGATCAAGATCCTCCCGGAGCGGATGGCGCAGGACCCGACCGGGGTCGCGCGGTTCCGCCGGGAGGCCGAGTCCGCCGCCGGCCTGCAACATCCGGGCATCTGTTCGGTCTTCGACATCGACACCGACGGTTCCGTGATGTTCCTGGTGATGGAGCTCCTCCAGGGCACCGATCTGGCCAGGCTCGTCGCGGCGAATCCGGGTGGGCTGCCGATCGACCAGGCGGTCGGGCTGGCGGAACAGATCACCGACGCGCTCGCGGCGGCCCACGCACGCGGGGTCGTGCACCGCGACATCAAGCCGGCCAACCTCTTCCTGCAGCAGGACGGCCGGGTGAAGGTCTGTGACTTCGGCATCGCCCGGCTGGTCGACCGTACGGCGCTGACCGCCACCGGCGGGATGCTCGGCACCCCTCGCTACATGGCTCCGGAGGAGTTCCGCGGTCAGCCGGTCGACCACAGCGTCGACCTCTACGCCCTCGGCGGGGTGCTGTACGAGCTGTTCACCGGGGCGCCCGCGTTCGACGCGGACGACCCGGGACTCGCCGCGATCATGTACAAGCACCTCAACGAGACGCCCCTGCCGCCCCGTTCACACCGTCCGGACATCCCCGCTCATCTCGAACGGCTGGTGCTGGACCTGCTGGCCAAGGCACCCGGCCGAAGGCCCGTCAGCGCCGCCGCCGTACGGGACTTCCTGCGCCGGTCCGGGCACACCGCCACTCCGCCCACCGGCCCGCCGCCGTACCTGCGCCCCGTGGAGCGGTCCCAGGAGGCGACGACGGTCACCGCGTCCGCCGTCGTCGAGGCGCCGAAGAGCCGGAGGCGCGTCGTCCTCGCCGCCGTCGGTGGTGTGGTCGCGGTGGCGCTGGCCGGTGCCGGGGCCTTCGCGCTGCTGAACGGCTCCGGCGGAGACACCCCGAAGGCGAAGACCACGCCGCACGCGTCCCCCACCGGAGTGCCGACGCTCCAGCCGGTCGGTGAGAGCGTGCCCGGTCAGGCCCGGCGCGGTCAGCAGTACCCGATCGGCCGGATGGCCATCGTGCCCGTCACCCATGGGGCGCGGACGGATGCGGTGGGGGTGACCGTGACCTCGATCGACAAGGGGTCCAAGGCCGACCTCGCCGACCTGGCGCTGCCGGGTTCGGGTAAGCGCGACACCCCGTACTACGTCCATTTCTCGCTGACCAATCTCGGCCCCGATGACCCGTACATCGACTTCTATCCCGCCAACAAGATGGTCGGGATCGACTCCGCGGGCCACTCGGTCACCAGCACCATCACGTTGGACGATCCGAAGGCGTACCCCAGCCGGTGTCGCCCGGTCGCCATCAACGACGGCGGGTTTCGTCACGGAGCCCGGTACGACACGTGCACGGTCATCCTGGAACCCGGGTCCCGGGACATCACCGCCGTGCAGTGGTGGGAGAAACCCTACGACCTTGGCACCGACCAGGGCGTCTACTGGAAACGATGAGGGACGATCGTGCACAGCACCCTCGGGCGGATACTGGCCGGGCGATACCGTCTCGACGCGGCCATCGGCACGCTCGGCGCCGGAGCCGGTGAGGTATGGCGCGGGCACGACCTCCGGTTGAACCGGGTCGTCACCGTCAAGACCTTCGCCGCGCCGGACGCCGCCGACCAGGCGGGCGTCACGGCGTTCCGGCAGGGGGCCGAGAAGGCGGCGGCCGTACGGCACCCCGCGGTCGAGGCGGTGCTGGACATCGGGACCGCCGAGTCCCCCGTGTTCCTGGTGACCGAACACCTCGAAGGACAGGACCTGAGAACGGTCCTGGCCACGCAGGGCGGCGGACTGCCCGTCGGCCAGGTCACCGATGTGGCCGTGCGTGTCCTCGACGCGATGACGGCCGCGCATGCCCAGGGCGTCGTCCACGGTGACCTCACATCCGCCGACCTGTTCCTGCTTCCCAGCGGGGACGTGAAGCTCTGCAACCTGGGCGTCGGTACGACGCACGCCGATCCCCAAGCGGATCTGCACTCCCTCGGGCGCGTCCTCTATGAACTGCTGACCGGCGCACCGCCGGCGGGATCGCCGCCGGAACCGCTCACGTCCCGCCGGGCCGATGTGCCGCCGTACCTGGAGCGCCTGGTGCTGGGCCTCCTCGCCGACGGACCGGCCGGACGGCCGCAGAGCGCAGCCGCCGCCCTCGCGGCTCTCCGCGGCTCGATGGGACCCGCCCCTCGGCCCACGACCGACTGGCCGTCGGCGACCGCCTCATCGACGGGCTCGACCGTCGATGACCACGTGCCGGGCGGCACCGCGAAGAAGAGCGGCCGAGGGCGCCTGGCGGCGGAGATCGCGGGCGCCGCCGTACTCGTGGTGGCCGCGGCGACCGCCGGTTACCTCGTGCACGGCGACAAGACGGCCAAGCCGCCGTCGCGCCCGGTGGCCGGCAAGCCCACCGCGGGCACGACGGCGTCGGCGCCGCCCGGTGTCGGCCCGAAGTCGCCACCGGTGGTCCCGGGCTGGCAGGTCGTGGTCTCCCCCGACTTCGGCGTGGTGTACGACGTCCCGCCGGGTTGGAAGGTGGAGGCCCCCGGCACGGGTGTGGGCCTCACCGACGCCAGCGGGAACGTCGCCGTCGGTTCCAACGGCGTCGCCGACATCAGCCGGGACGGCACCGACGGCAACACCTGCGCGATCGTCCAGTCGGGGCTGTTCGGTGGCACGGGCATCACCTCGGCCTCCTCCGGTCAGCTGGAGTCCCTCGACACGACCGCCACTCACAACGCGCTCCAGTGGGCGAACTTCGGTTACCAACTCGGCGGCGTGCTTCCCCGCACGGTGCTGAAGCCCGGGGGACATCGCACGATCGGCGGCCTCAAGGCCGCGGTCCAGGCGGTCGTCACGAAGACGAAGGGCGGCAAGGGGACCGCGTGCGAGCCGGACGGGGGCACGCTGTACATGGTGGAGTTCGCCTCACGGCAGGGCGCGCCCGTCAGCTTCTACGTCTATTCCAACAGCACCGGTCCGGGGAACGTGGACGACGCGACGCTGCGGCGGATCGTCGGCACGATTCGCCCCCTGGCCTGAGCCGGGGACCCATCACGTCCGTCGGTCACCAGGGCACCACCCCGGCATCGTCGAAGAAACCGCCGGTCGGGCCGTCGTCGGGCAGGGTCGCGAGCCGGATCGCGATCGCCGCGCCCTGCTCGGGGGTACGGACGCCGCGAAAGCCGTTGAGGTCGGTCGCGCAGTAGCCGGGGCAGCCGGCGTTGATCAGGATGTTCGTGTCGCTCAACTCCTTGGCGTACTGGACGGTGACGGCGTTGAGGAACGTCTTCGACGGCGCGTACGCGGCGGAGATCGGGCCCGTCTCGGCGGTGGGAGTGCTCTGCCGGGTGAGGGAGCCGACGGTGCTGGACATGTTCACGATCCGCGGCGACGCCGAGCGGCGCAGCAGCGGCAGCATCGCGTTGGTGACGCGGATGACACCGATCACGTTGGTCTCCACGGCCGTCCGTACGGTCGCGGGGTCGACCGCGGTGGGCTCCTGCGGCAGGCCGCCGGTCACTCCGGCGTTGTTGACGAGCACGTCGAGGTGTCCGGCGCGCTCCTCGAGCAGCCCGGCGGCGGCGGCCACGCTCGCGTCGTCGGTCACGTCGAGCGGCACGCCGAACGCGTCGACGCCGGCCGCGCGCAGCTTCGCCACGGCTGCCTCTCCGCGCCTCTCGTCCCGTGCGCCGACGCCGACGCTCCAGCCGAGGGCCCCCAAGCCGACCGCGATCTCACGGCCGATCCCCTTGTTCGCCCCGGTGACCAGCGCGATCGTCTGTTCGCTCATGCATTTGATCCTGTCCGCGCTTCGGCCGGGTCGCCAACATCGTCTGGGTGCGCGGCGATACCTCCCCGGTATCGGTCCGGGGTCATTTCCCGTACCGTGGCGGCATGGAGACGCGGGAGCTGCGGTACTTCGTCGCCGTGGCCGAGGAGCTGCACTTCGGCCGGGCCGCGCAACGGCTCGGGATCGCGCAGCCGCCGCTGTCGCGGGCGATCCAGCAGCTCGAACGCCGGCTCGGAGTGGCGCTGCTGAAACGCACCAGCCGCACCGTCACGCTGACCGAGGCCGGGTCGGTGCTGCTGCGCGAGGGCCGGGCGGCCCTCGACGCCGTGGACGCCGCCGACCGCCGTACCCGCCGCGCCGCGACCGGCCGGCCCGGCCTGGTCCTCGTGACGAAGGCCGGAGCGTCCGGCGACCTGCTGCGGAAGCTGCTCGACGCGTACGCCGCCGAACCCGGCGCGGTCACCGTCGACGTGCTCCTGTGCGGACCCGCCGAGCAGGAACCGCTGCTGCGCGACGGACGGGCCGACGTGGCGCTGCTGCACCGGCCGTTCGACTCGACGGCCGGGTTCGACACCGAGGAGCTGTGCGCGGAGGGGCAGGTCGCGATCCTGCCGGCCGGACATCCCCTCACCGCCCGGTCCCACCTGCGGATGGCCGACCTCACCGCGCTGCCCGGCCTGCCGATGCCGCGCTGGCCCGCCTCGGACGGCACGTACCCGGACGGCCCGGGCCCGCAGGTTCGGGACAGCGCGCAGCTGTACCAGCTGATCGCGCTCGGCCGTGCCTGCGCGGTCCTGCCGGATTCGTGCCGGACCCATCTGCGCGACGACCTCGCCGCCGTGCCGGTACTCGACGCACCGACGGTGACGACGGTGATCGCGTGGCCACCGCACAGCCGCTCCCGCACCGTCGCCGGCCTGGTACGGGCGGCGACCCGCCTCTAGGCGTGCTGTCCGGGAACGCTGGCGGCAGGCGACACGCCCTGGGTGGTCCTTGAACGAGGAGAGGGCCTTTTGCGGGCATCTGCACCGACTGTCCAGGTGGCCCTCATGCCCCGCCGTAATGCCCCGCTGACCCCGACCGGCCGCCTGCGCCTGACCCACTGTGTCCTCGAGGACGGCTGGCCGCTACGCCGGGCGCTTCGGCGTCCGCCACACCACTCTCGCCCGGCCGCATCGGCGGCCGACCGACCATTCCGGACAGCACACCTAGCGCTCGTCCGCCGTTCGGCATTAGCGTGCCGCAGTGGATCTCTTCTCGCGTTCTTGGGCGGCGTTGCGCGCGGCGGTCGCCGAGACTTCGGACGGCGACTTCGAACGCCCGTCCGGCTGCGTCGGCTGGCTCGTACGGGACCTGGTGTGTCACCTGGTCATCGACGCCCAGGACGTCCTGATCACTCTGGTCACGCCCGCCGAGGCGGAACCGACCGTGGACGCGGTCACCTACTGGCGGCTCGTCGACCCACCGACGGGTGAGGACCCGCTCGACGCGCTGATCCCCCGGCTGGCCGCCGCGTACGGTGAGCCGCGGCTGCTCAAGTTCCACCTCGACGACGTCGGTTCCGCCGCGGGCCGCGCCGCCGGACTCGCCGATCCCGCCGTCCGCGTCGGCACCCGCGACGAGGTGCTCACCGTCGGCGACTACCTGTCCGCGTACGTGCTCGAATGGACCTTGCACCACCTCGACCTGATCGCGCATCTGCCGTCGGCCGCCGGGCCGCCCGCCGAGACACTCGCGGCGGCACGCGCGTCGCTGGAGAGGATCGCCGGGGCGCCGTTTCCCGCTTCGTTCTCCGACCAGGACGCGCTCCTGATCGGCACCGGACGTCGCACACCGGCCGACGCGGAGAGGGCGGCGCTGGGCGATCTCGCCGGAAGGCTCCCCTTCATCCTCGGCTGAGATCTCCGCCGCGGGCAACCATCGGGCGGCTCTCGCCGGTAGTACCGGGCAGAGAGACGAACGGAAGGTTGGCCTATGCGAGATCGGGCGGAGTTCACCGCCTACGTCGAGGCGCGGTCGCCCAGGCTCCTGCGCACCGCGTACCTGCTCTGCCGTGACTGGGCGCAGGCGGAGGACCTGCTGCAGACGGCGCTGGTCAAGGTCTGGCGGGCCTGGCGGCGGATCGGCGACGATCCCGACCCCTATGTCTACCGGGCCCTGGTCAACACACACGCGTCGTGGTGGCGGCGCCGGTGGCGCGGCGAGATCCCGACGTCCGCGCCGCCGGAGACCATCGACGTCCGCGACGCGATGGGGGCCGCGGACAGCCGCGCCCTGCTGTGGGAGGCCCTCGGGAGACTCCCGCGCGGGCAGCGTGCCGTGCTCGTGCTGCGGTTCTTCGAGGATCTCAGCGAGGCGCGGGTCGCCGAGATCCTCAACTGCTCGGTGGGCACCGTCAAATCCCAGGCCAGCAAGGCGCTGGCCAAGCTGCGCGTCGATCCACAGATCGTGACGGTCACCGGAGACCTGAGGAGGAGCTGAGATGCCGACGATTGAAGAGCTGCGCCAGGTGCTGTATCGGGCGAGCGCGGGCGCCCCGGACAGGGGCGGCCGGGCGGCCGAGGTCCGACGGCGGATCCGCCGGGGCAACCGGCTGCGGCTGGCGGGCGGAGCGGTCGCGGGGGTCGCCGTGCTGGGGGTCGCCGCACTGCTGGTGCCGGACTCGGGTGCCGGCCCCGGCGACACCGGCCCCACGACGACCAGGGTGGCCGCGGTCATGTCGGCGTCGAGCGGAACGGCGCTGCCCGAAGACCACCTGGGGATGCCGCGCGTCACGGCCCAGCGGTTCTCGGTGAGTGGCAAGAAGATGCGGATCACATTCACCCCCACCGGACCCAACACCGAGATCACGGTCCAGTGCCGTCCCGGCTCCATCGCCGTCACCTGGCATAACGGTCGGCTCTCGGATAGTGGGGACTGCAACAGGCGGGGCAGTCTCCTGGGCGACACGACGATCAGCGCCCCGGGCGCGGGGTTCCTCCCCGTGGGGAGGCCGGTCGTGTTGGACGTGGCGGTGCTGCCCGCGGCGGTACGAAAGACGGTGGCCATCGTTCCCGGCGGCCTCAGCGCCGAGAAGATGCGAATCGAGGGTTATGCGGGCAAGAAAACCATCGGCCAGTACATGAAGGACGCACCGGTGAAGAAGGCCATCTGGTCGCTCGCCGTTTACAGCGGGACCTGCAAGGGCGCCGCCTGCCCTCCGGTCCTGTCGCCATCGGGCCGGCCGACGGGGTAACGCCGGACGCTATCCCTGGTAGGCCCCGCCGGCGGCCAGCCGCTTGCGTTCCCTCCACAGCGCGGGCAGGCCGGTCACCTCGTAGGTCTCGACGTGGCGCCCGTTGCGGATCAGGTCGAGCCGGTAGGAGACCGCGCCGACCAAGCGCAGCACCATGGCCACCGGGGCGAAGAGCAGGCGCAGAACGAGCTCCACCAGCCACAGGGCCAGGACGACGAGGAAGACGACCAGACCCGGCAGGCCGATGATCGCGGAGATCGGGTCATCACCGAGCCCACTGGGGATCATGCCGGCGGCCGACTCCAAAGGCATCTTCGCGGACCAGGCAAGCCGTTGCTGCCGGATCCGCCATTTGTCGCCATTACCGTCGCGCCATCGCATCGCCGCGAAAACTATCAGACCGGTTCAATCGGACGGCGAGCCGCCGTGCCCGGCAGAGTGGGCACGGCGGCTCGCGGGATCACCGCGGTGAGGTGTTCGTCCACTCGGCCACCGCGAACAGCTGGTACGAGGACACCTCGCCCGGCCGGTGGAAGCGGTCCGGCATGTGGTCGGCCTCCAGGCGGCGGGGCTTGCCGTCGTCTCCCGACGGGAGCGGCCGGCTGCCGTGCGGTGGCGTGGCCACCAGGTCGCGGATGGCCAGGAGGTGCCCGCCGGCCGGATCGATGATCCACTGCCGCTGGTAGGTGCCCAGCTGCTTGGGCGCGGTGTACAGGCCGAGCGGGACGGTCGTCGTCAACGGCAGGGAGATCACCCTTCCCGTACGGCCCATCGGGTCGGCCGCCGTGCCGCCGGCCTTGACCCCGGGCAGGGTGGCGAGCATCCGGAACGCCGCCGCCCGTACCCGCGGCGGGGCGGGTGCCTGCGACAGCAGGGTTCCGGCGACGTCGCTCAGCGCCCGGGTCCGTTCCGCACCCCGCAGGGCCCGGATGGGCTCCTTCCCGGGCTTGGACGTGTAGGCGTGCCAGTCGCCCTTGAGGGTCAGCAGGGCGTTCTCGAGCGCCTTGGCGTCCGTGGGCAGCTTGGCCACCTGCGCGGCCGTCAGGCCGTAGTAGTCGCCGCCGTACGAGCGGAAGGCGCGCCGGCCGTTGGAGAGCGCCTGCATGTCCAAGGACACGCTCCCGGGGCCCTCGGGGTTGGGCACCTTCACCATCTTGGGGGAACCCGCCTGCCGCCACTTGGCCATGTCCTGGGGCGTCATCGGATGACCGCCCTCGTCCACGATCGCGATGCGCCGCTTGCCGTCCGGGCCGACCCAGCTGATGCTCCGCTGCCTGAGGTCGACCGTGTAGTGGTCCGCCGCGCTCTTCCCGACGTCCTGAACCGTCCCCGTGACGGTCTCGGTGTGCCAGTACCGGCCGGTCGGCGTCTTCTCCGCGTTCGACGCGGCCACCAGCAGCACGTTGCCGGCGGTGACGGTCCGGCGGGGTACGACGCGGTCGCCCGAACCACCGGGCACGAGCAGGGCGATGGCGGTCCCGGCGGCGGCCGTCGCCGCCACGCTCACCAGCGGGATCGTGAAACCACGCCGACGACGACGTGGCGTGCCGTCGGACCGCCAGTCGGTGCGTAGGGCGAGCCGGTCCGGGTGCTCCTCCTCGGCCAGCGCGGTCCGCATCTGCCGCAGGGCGTCGATCTCATCCATCGTTTCGCTCCTTCGGAAGGGCCTTGCGGAGCTTGATCCGGGCCCGGTGGATTTTGGCCTTGACGGTGCCGATGGGCAGGTCGAGGGTCGCCGCGATCTCGGAGTAGGACATCTCGCCCCAGGCGAGCAGCAGGACGGCGTTGCGATCCTGGGCGCCCAGGGAGGCCAGCGCCTTGGCCAGGCGGGGACCGAGCGCCGCGGCCGACGCCCGGTCGCTGGCCCGCTCGGCGACGCCGTCCTCGGCCGGGTCCACGCCGGTCCGGGCCAGCGCCCGGTACATGCGGGTCTCCTGGCGATGGTGCTTGGCGATCAGGTTGGCGGCGATGCCCCACAGCCACGCGCCGAAGTCCGCCCGGCCATCGAACCGGTCCCGTTGCCGGAACGCGGTCGCGAACGTCTCCGACACCAGATCGTCGGCGAGGGTGAGTCCCAGGCGTCGCTTGATGTAGGCGTGAAGCCGTGGCGCGTGGCGGCGGAACAACTCACCGAACGCCTCGGCGTCCTCGAGAGAAGCGGCGACGATTCCCCGGTCGTCGCGGTCATCCCTGGTATGGGTCACCATGGCCATGGGCCGGGATATTCCTTCATGGGCGAATGTCCTTCGCGTCTAGGGGTGCTGACACCCTCCTCTATCCCGAAGCCCGCCGGCCGGTTGCCGAGATATCGCGGCGGGGCCGGCACCCGGTCATGCATGCCGGGCCCGGACGTCGCCGGTCCGTTTCCCCGGGACGGGCAGAAACGCATTCGTACTGCCTCTCGTCCTCGGCGGGAAGTAGGGTTGCGCGATGATCGAATCAACGGGGTTTGACGCCGCGGTCGAGGTGGGGATCGCCGCGTTCTGTGCGGGTGAGGAGCCGCCGGGTGACGAGGAGGTCTGGGACCGGCTGACCAAGGCCGGCGTCGAGCCATGGCTGGCCGAGCGGCTGCTGGTCTTCCTGCCGATGGCGTACACGCGGCGGTTGCTGCCGGACGTCTCGTACCAGGACGCACTGATGGCCCCCGGCGGACGGCTGAGCCTTTCGGCCGAACCGGTGTTCGTGGCCGCGTTGGACCGCGCGCAGCACGCCGGCCGCAGCGAGGTCGGACGGATCGCGGTGCGCAGCGCCGAGTTCAACGCGATCAACAGCGCGCTGCACTCCGGGTCGCAGCTGTCGGACCTGGTGCTCAGCGAGTCCACCCTGATCTCCGACCTTCCGCCGGTCGAGCAGGGCGACGGCGGCGTACCCTCGCCGCGAGCCATATTCGAGGACTTCCTTCGCGGGCACGGCGTGCGGCTCGACGGCGAGACGCGGGTCGACGCGAAGCTGTTCGTCCACCCCGCCCCGCCCGGTTTGGTGATGGCTCAGGTCGACTTCGCCGTGTCGCACCCGGCGCTGGCCAGGCCATGGCTGGTGGAGAGCTTCGCCGGGCACGGCACCACCTGGCGTGACGCGATCGGCGAGGCGGTGAACAAGCTCAAGCTCGGCGCGCTGCACCCGATCGTCGACGGGCTCCTGAACCCCGCCGCCTCCGGCCAGGTCGAGCGAGAGCGTTACCAGCACCCGAACGGCGCGTTCGAACTGGTGCTGGGCACCCAGATCAACCTGTTCGCCGACCGGCCGGTGCCCTCCGCCGGGCCCCTGCTCGACCGGCTGCTGGAGGCGTTGCGCGCGGAGCCGCTCACCCGGAAGGTGCACGGGTTGCGCCTGTTCGTCGTGTACGGCGACGGCCGGCTGCAGACCAACGAGGTGCTGCTGGACAGCGAGGAGTGGCCCGGCGGCGAGGCGGCGATCGCCGGCGGCCGGGCGCCGCTGCCCGACGGGAGGGTCGCGATGCGGATCTTCGGCCTGCTCGTGCCGGCCGGCGACGCGTAGCCGCCCAGGCGCCCACGCGGGCGAGGTCCGGGCCGGGGAACCGCCAGGTCAGGCCTTCATCAGACGATGCCGCGCGAGTCGAGTGAGGCCTCGACGATGCGCAGGTTCCCCAGGCCCGGCAGTTTCCGAAGGTGCGCGTCGATTCCGCGGGCCGCCCGGCGGCCGTCGGGTCCGCTCATGAGGTGTCGCAGCATGTGTCGCACGGCCACCTCGGGCATGACGCCCGCTCCGACCGGAGCCCAGAACCTTCGCAGGGCGAACCGCGCCAGCTTCCGGGCCTTCTCGCTGCGCGCCAGCCGATCACGCGCCTGCGTCGCGTAGAAGGCGACATGGCGGGCCTCCTGCCGGACGATCCGCTCCAGCAGCGCCGACAGGACCGGGTGGTTCTCGAGTGCGGCAAGGCGTTTGTACGCGGCGATCGCCGACCATTCATTGACCGCGCCCCACGCCATATGGACGGCGACGAAGTCGTCGCCGACGATATTGGCGATGAGCGACTGCTTGATCGGGTCCAGCCGGTCACGCCAGCCCCCCTTGCGGCGAACGGCCATGAGGTGCTCATGGCCGACGCGGACGGCATGCAGGTCGAGAACCGCCGCAAGGGCCTCACCGTGCCAGTATTCCTCGACGTTCCACATGGTCATGAACGCCGTCACAGCGGGATCCCGGTGTGAGGGCGTGACGAGCATGTCGCGCAGGTAACAGACCGTGTGGTACTCGACGTCGCACATGTACCGCAGGCTCAACACCGCCCGTGGCGACAGGGGACGATCGCGAAAGTCGTTCAGCGGAAGGTCGTCCCAAGTGATGCCCCGAGACGTGCGGGTGTAGTCCTCAATGTCGAAAGCCATGCGATTGCCGGGGCCCGCTCGACGTGGGCCCCTACCTCCCCACTTTCGGTCACCGCGATACGTGTCATCCGTCGGCCATGCGTAATGCCGGTCGTCGACCACCCTCACGCACGGACTTGCCGTTTGCCTTACGCATTAATTTGCTTTCCTAATGAGCTGATCGTCCCATATATCAAACCAGGCCGGTAGGGAGGCGTGACCTTGACAATCGGGAAATGACCGTGCCACCGGGGCCGGTGAGACCGGGCGGACATCGGGCCGGCGGCGAGGCCACCAGAACGTCCAGGGACCTCCGCTGTTCGCATCGCGTGCCCCGGCACAATCGTCGTTTTGTCCAGGCGAGCCGTTCCTTCAGACATGTCGGGCCGGCGAAACCGTCCTTATGCTCTGGATCACATCGGCCGGATCAACACCATTGACGAGACGGGAAAACGCCGGTCCGGCCGTGCCTCCGCGGTGATCAACATTCTGGAAGCCTCAGACTCCCGAGAGGAGCAAAGGTGATCCGCCCGACCCGCCACACCTCTCTCACCTCGCTCATCGCCCTCGTCGCGGTGCTGCTGACCACACTGGCGCTCGCGAGCCCCGCGTCCGCCCGCCCGCTCGGCCACCCGCCCCGAGCCGCCACCCCCGCCCCCGTGGCCGCCACGCCCCCGATGGGCTGGAACGACTGGTACACGTTCTTCTGCGACGTCAACGAACAGCTCGTCGAGCAGACCGCCGACGCGATGGTCAGTTCGGGAATGCGCGACGCCGGCTACCGCTACGTCAACCTCGACGACTGCTGGGCGGCCTCCACCCGCGACGCGAACGGGCAGCTGCGGGCCGACCCCACGAAGTTCCCGCACGGGATGAAGGCCGTGGCCGACTACGTGCACGCCCGGGGCCTGAAGCTCGGCATCTACGAGGACGTCGGCACGAAGACCTGCGCCGGCTACCCCGGGAGCTACGGCCACGTCCAGGACGACGCCGACACCTTCGCGTCCTGGGGCGTCGACTTCGTCAAGGTCGACTGGTGCAACGTGCCGTTCAATGACTTCCCCGGCCTGTCGCAACAGCAGGTCGCGGTCAAGCTGTACACCGCCTACAGCCAGGCGCTGAAGGCGACCGGCCGGCCGATGTTCTTCAGCATCTGCGAGTGGGACCCCAAGCTGCAGCCGTGGACCTGGGCGCCCGCCATCAGCAACATGTGGCGCACCAGCAACGACTACGGCTCCCAGTGGAGCCAGACCCTCGCCAACATCGACCAGGAGGCGCCGCTGGCCCCGTACGCCGGGCCCGGGCACTGGAACGACCCGGACATCCTCATGGTCGGCAAGATGGCGAGCGACGCCGAGAGCCAGGCGCACTTCAGCGCTTGGGCGATGCTCGCCGCTCCCCTGCTCGCCGGCAACGACCTGCGGAACATGTCCGCGGCCACCAAGGCGATCCTCACCAACCGCGAGGTGATCGCCATCGACCAGGACCGGCTGGGCGCTCAGGCGACACGCCTGACGCACACCGACGCCGCCGACGTCTGGATCCGCACCCTCGCGAACGGCGACCGCGCCGTGATGCTCCTCAACCGGGGCGACACCACGGCGAGGATCTCCACCACCGCCCAGGCCGCCGGCCTGCGCTCCGTCGGCGCCTACGCCGTCCGCGACCTGTGGGCGCACCGGACCGCCGAGTCGGCCGGAGTGATCGCGGCCTCCGTGCCGGCCCACAGCGCCGCGCTGTACCGGGTCTCGCCGCTGAAGGGCGAGGTCGATCGCTACCCGCCGGTCACCGAGGTCTCCGTCGACCCGCAGGTGCCGCCGGCCTACCCCGGCTCCGACCTGCACGTCGCCAAGGCCGGCGAGAAGATCACCACGACGGCGACCTTCGGCGACGACGGGAGGACGGCGGTCACGAACGCGACGCTGAACCTGACCGGCCCGTCCGGCTGGAAGATCGACGGCGGACCGGTCGGCGCGCCCGCCGTGCCCACGGGCAAGCGGCTGTCCGGCACCTGGCAGGTGACGGTGCCCCCGGATGTGGGCCCCGGCTCGTACACCCTGACCGGGACGGCCACCTACCGGTGGGGCGACCGCGCGCACACGTCGACGGCGAAGAGCGACACCACCGTACGGGTGCTCGTGGGGCCGTCCGGGTCGCCGTACCTGAGTGACCTGTCCTGGCTGTCGGCGACGAACGGGTACGGGCCGGTGCTCGTCGACAAGAGCTACTTCGGCGGTCCGCTGACCATTCACGGGACGACGTACCAGCACGGGCTCTGGACCAACGCGGTCGCCTCGATCGACTACTACCTCGGCGGGCGGTGCTCGCGGCTCACCGCGGACCTCGGCCTGGACGACTCGGTCCAGGGACAGGGCTCCGTCACGTACCGCATCAGCGCCGACGGCCAGTCGATCTACGACAGCGGCGTCGTGACCAACAGCACGCCGACCGTGCACGTCGACGTGCCGCTGACCGGCGCGCAGGTCGTGCGGATCGACGTCGGCGACGCCGGTAACGGCGTCACCTACGACAACGCCGACATCGCCCAGCCGCAGCTCACCTGCGCGGACTCGTAGCGGTCCGGCCTACGCGGCCCCGGCGGGCGACCGCCGGGGCCGCGTCACGCGCGCGCGGACGTTCCACGGCGATGATCGGGTAGGTCCTCTCCAGAGCACTCCTTCGCGATGCACGGTCTGCTGCCATCGGCCGTCGAGACCATCGATGAGCAGGCCCGCAGGGTGTACGCGCAGTACGGGGCGCAGTCGACCGATCTGCTGAAGAACATCTACCTGGAGGCTCTGCGCGACCGCGCGGTCTACACCGCCGCTGCCGGGGTCGACCCGGCCCGGGCCGTCCCGGTGGCGCTGGATGTCGGCACGGACAACGAGGCCCTTCTGAACGACCCGGGCTACGTCGGCAACCGGCACGCGCGCGTGCGCGGTCAGCGCTATGACGCGTTCATCGACGCCTATGTGACCGCGGCCACCCGTATGTTCCCGCACGCCATGCTGCACTGGGAGGACTTCGGCCCCTCCAACGCGCGGCGGATCCTGGAGAGATACACCCCGCACATCCCCACCTTCAACGACGACACGCAGGGCACCGGCGCGATCGTGCTGGCCGCGATGCTGTCGGCCGTACAGGTGTCCGGCACACCGATGCGGGACCAGCGGATCGTCGTCTTCGGCGCCGGGACCGCGGGCGTCGGAATCGCCGACCGGTTGCGTACCACGATGATCCGGGACGGGCTCGACGAGGAGATCGCCACCCGGCGGATCTGGCCGGTCGACCGGCAGGGCCTGCTGCTGGACGACATGACCGGCCTGCGGGACTTCCAGCGGCCCTACGCCCGTCCCTCCGCCGAGGTCGCCGGCTGGAAGAGGGACGACGGCGGCATCGGCCTGCTCGAGGTGGTCCAGCGAGTCGAGCCGACGATGCTGCTGGGCACCTCGACGGTCCACGGTGCCTTCACCGAGCCGATCGTCCGCGCGATGGCCGCCGCCGTGAACCGCCCCGTCATCTTCCCGATCTCCAACCCCACCTCGCGGATCGAGGCGATGCCCGATGACCTGTTGCGCTGGACCGACGGCCGGGCCCTGGTCGCCACCGGCATCCCGGTCGACCCGATCACCCGTGACGACGTGACGTACCGCATCGCGCAGGCCAACAACGCGCTGGTCTATCCCGGGATCGGGCTGGGCGCGATCGTGTCTCGGGCCCGCCGGATCAGCGATGGCATGCTGCACGCCGCGGCCGAGGCCGTCGGTGGCATGGTCGACGTGACCGCCCCGGGCGCGTCGCTGCTTCCCCGGGTGGAGGATCTGCGGGAGGTCTCGGCGACCGTCGCGGTAGCAGTCGCCGGGCAGGCCACGCGCGAGAACCTGGCCCGCGTGAACCTCAAGGAACCGGTCGAGGCCGTGCGGGCCACGATGTGGCAGCCGGCCTACCGCCCGGTCAGGGCACGGCGTCCATGACCGCCGACGACGGCCCGCGGGTCGACGAAGGCCAAGCCTCCTGCGACGCGCCGAGACCAGTGGGCGGCGACCGGTGCAGATCACTTCATTTACGGGCGTCCCGCGAGAAGGTCGGCGATCGCCTTTCCGATGGGCTGGCCGGTGGCCTGCTCGACGTACGCCCACTGGCCGTTCGGGTTGTTCTCCAAAAACCAGTACTCCCCCGCGCTGTCCACGAGTAGGTCGATCGCGCCGAAGCCGAGTCCCAGTTCCTTGAGCAGGCGGACGCACTTCCCGGCCAGGTCCGCCGGGAAATCGTGCGCCTCGGTGATCGTCATCCCTCCCTCGTAGTGGCCGATGCGAGAGTCATAGACCTGGGAAAGGCCGTCCGACCTGCTGGTGGTGACGTCGGCGGGGAACACCTTCTCGCCGACGACGGTGACGCGGAGGTCCCGTACGACGTCGGGCGCCACCTGGAAGATGGACGGCGCCAGGTGCAGGTTGGACAGGTCCGGGAGCCGGTCCTCGTCGAGAAGAGTGGTGAAGAGAACCTTCTTCTCGCCGTTCACCGTCGGATGCACGATCCCGATGGGCTTGCTGACGACACGCCGATGGGCGCCGATGAACTCGGCCGCTCTCTTCGGCTCGGAGGTGAAAATCGTCGGCGGTGTCCGGAGCCCGATGCGGTCGGCGACCGAGAGTTGGTAGAGCTTGTTACTCGCCCGGAGGATCGCGAAATAGTCGGAGACCCACTGCGCGCCGGGAAACTCGGTGAGCAGCTGGGAGTACTGCTCGCGCATGGCGCTGGCCGAATAGGGCGCGACCTCCTGGTCGACGGGCAGGTCGGCGGGTGAGACGTTGAGCGGCTTGCGGAACCACACGCCCGCCACATCCGTCAGGACCTGCCCGTCGACGATGACGACGGTCCCCGCGCTCCCCGGCCGGTAGGTCAGCTCGCCCCCGTTCAGCAGGGTCCGCGGATCGGCGACCACGATGGGATCGTCCAGATGCCGCTGGACGAACGGCAGGTGAGCGTCGCGGCGATCGGTCAGCGCAAGGACGGTGGGTCGCATCGACGATGACCTCTCGGATCAGGCCAGGCCGGTGATGTCGGCGGCGGAGTCACCGGGGACGAAATGGGGCTCGGCGGCGCAGTTGTCGATGGCACCGGCCGTGTCGACGCATCCGGGAGAGTGCACACCGCCGACGACCGAGGCCAGGTGATCGGGCGCCTGGACCGAGGTCGAATGGGCGAGCAGGTCGATACCGAACGGCACAACGGCCGCGACGAACAGACCCGCCAATTTGACGTAGACCCGACTGAGCATCTTTCTCCCTCTCGTTGGACGATGACTTTCGAGAGTCCCTCGGAAGAGTCGGCCCAACGATAGGAAGCGCCGGTACAGGTCGGGTACACGCACCGGCCCGCCGGCTCAGCCGGCGGATCCTCGTGCCTTGGGCGGTGGGCTGCCCGGCGCCGGGACGTCCGTCGGCCGTTCGCCCGGTTTGCTCGCCGATGGCCGCTTCGGCCTGGCGGTCCGGCCGGCCGATGCCGGCGGCGTCGTCCTGGCCGGTGTGGGCTGCGACGGGGCGGCCGGCGGCGGAGACGGCGGGACGAAGTTCTGCGTCGACCCGACCCAGGCGGGCGGCGGGAAGGGACGGGAAGGCGGGCTCGGCTCGGCGTTCTCGGTGACCGCCTGCCAGATCTCCGCCGGTACGTCCGCGCTGCTCCGCCGGGGTGCGTCACCGACGTTGACCACCGGCCGGTTGCTGGCCCGGTACACGACGACGGCCGTGGCGGTGTCCGGCGTGTAGCCGCAGAACCAGCCCGCCGCGTTGTGGTCCGTGGTGCCGATGGTGCCCGCCGCCGGCCGGACCCGGGCCGAACGGCCCGCCTTCGCCTCGTGGGTCGCCTTCTCCTTCTCCCCTGCCCGGAACGCCCTCTGCAGGGCGAAGGTCACGTCCGCCGCGACCTCCGGGGAGAACGCCGCACGCGTGCGCGGCCGGACGTCGAGCAGCACCTTGCCCGATCGATCCGTCACCCTCGCGAGGATGTGCGGTGCGGCGTAGGTCCCGTTCACCAGCGCGCCGTACGCCGCCGCCTGGTCGACGGCGTGCACACCCGAGGGCGGCAGGCGGCCGGGCAGACCCACCCGCGCCGCCGCGGACGCCCCCACCTTCGCGCCGAGCCGGGAGAACACCGTGGCGTACGGGCGGGCGGTCGCGGTGAGCAGGTCCGCCGACGTGGCCTGGGCGTCATCGTCGTTGACGACCGGTCCGTCCGGCGTGGCGGCGAACGTGCTGCGCAGGCCGATCCCGGCGCGCAGGCCCGTCGCCAGCACGAAGGGAGAGAAGGACGAGCCCGGCGGCAGCGCGGCGAGGAAGGCGTTGTCGTACTGGTGGGTCAGGTAGTCGCGGCCTCCGTAGGCGGCCAGGATCTCACCGGTTCCCGGCCGTACGGAGGCCAGCCCGACCTCCAGGTCGTGGTCGCGGCCGGTGGCGCGGTCGACCTCCCCCGGCAGCGCCGCCTGCATCCGCTGGTCGATCGTGCTGGTCACGCGCAGGCCGCGCCGGTAGATCTGGTCGTCGTCGAGGCCGTGATCGTGCAGCTCGCCGATGATCCGCTCGATGAGGTACCCCCGCTGCCCGGCGTAGGTCGACTCGGTGTGCGCCGGAGCGACCCGGGGGAACGCCGGCAGCGGGCCCTTGGGCAGTGCGCCGGTGCTCATCATCCCGTCGATCACGTATCGCCATCGTGCCTGGGTCTGCGCGGTGTGCCCGAGCGCGGGGTCGAGGTAGGAGGGCGCCTGGATGAGCCCGGCCAGCAGCGCGCCCTCGGCGGGGGTCAGCGCTCCCACGTTCTTGTGAAAGTACGCCTGCGAGGCGGCCTGGACGCCGTACGCGCCCCGGCCGAAGTAGACCGTGTTGAGGTACTGCTCGAAGATCCAGTCCTTGGATCGCGAACGGCTGAGCTTGACCGCGATGAACAGCTCCTTCACCTTGCGCGACAGCGTCTGTTCCGGGCTGAGGTAGGCCACCTTGACGTACTGCTGGGCGATGCCGGAGCCGCCCTGGCGCGACCCGCCCGACACCGCCGCCCAGATCGCACGCGTCAGCCCGGACGGCGAGACGACGGGGTCGCGGTAGTAGCCGCGGTCCTCGGCCGCGAGCACGGCGCCGCGCACGTACGGGGGCACGTCCCGCAGCGGCACGGCCACCCGGTTCAGCCTCCCGACCTCGGCCAGCGTGGTGCCGTCGCGGTAGGTGAACGTGCTCGACTGGGCCCGCGCGGCGGCGTTCACCGGCGGCACCCTGGTCCGCGCGTACATGATGCCGACCGCCACGCACAGGGCCCCGGCGCCGACGGCCAGGACGTACAGGGTGCGCCGGACCAGCCGCCACCGCCGGCCGCCCTTCCGTGTTCGTGCCATGTTGATCAAGCCTCGGCGCGGGACGTCCGGCTGGTGTCGCGGCGCCGTCACACTTTCCGGGTAATGTCCGGATTCTGTGACGTAGCGTCGAGGGCCTGATGCCCGGCCCGATAATGGGGCGATGTCCGCGATTCTGCTCGTCGAGGACGATCCCTCGGTCCGTACGGGGCTGGAGCTCGCCCTCACCCGCCAGGGGCACTCGGTCACCGCCTGCGCGACCGGCGAGGCAGGGCTGGAACACGCGCGCGCACGGCGGCCGGAGATCGTCATCCTCGACGTGATGCTGCCCGGCATCGACGGGTTCGAGTTCTGCCGCCGCGTCCGGCGTACCGACCAGATGCCGATCATCCTGCTGACCGCCCGCAGCGACAGCCTCGACGTGGTCGTCGGGCTGGAGGCGGGCGCGGACGACTACGTGATCAAGCCGGTCGAGCCCGCCGTGCTCGACGCCCGCATCCGCGCCGTGCTGCGGCGGGCCGTGGGCGGCACCGCGGACCGGTCGACCTACGGCGACCTGGTCATCGACCGCGGCGCGCTGCGCGTGTCGCGCGCGGGCGCCGACGTCCATCTGACACCGACCGAGCTGCGGCTGCTGCTCGAGCTGACCCGCCATCCGGGCCAGGTGCTCAGCCGGAGCCACCTGCTGCGGGCGGTGTGGGACCACGGGTACGCCGGTGACTCGCGGCTCGTGGACGCCTCCGTGCAGCGGCTCCGCGCCAAGGTCGAGCGGGACGCCTCGGCCCCCGTACTGATCCAGACGGTCCGCGGGTTCGGCTACCGGTTCGTGGCCCCTTGATCACCGGGCTGCGCGGACGGATGTTCGCCTCGTTCATCGTCGCCTGCCTGGCCTCGACCGCACTCGTCGCCGGCATCGGTTACGTCCTCGTCCGCCGGACCGTGCTGCAGCGGACGCAGGACCTGGTGCTCACCGAGACCCGCGACACGCTCGCCCGCGTCGTGCCCGGCACACTCGCCGACCCCGTGCCGGAGAACACCCTGCGCGACGTGGCCCAGGCCCTCGTGCGCCCCGACCGCACCGTGGTCGTCACCTCCGGCACCACGACGTTGAGCACCGGGGAGTTCGGGACCGCGGACGTGCCGCCCGCGCTGGCCGCCCGGGCGAAGGACGGCCTGTACTTCCAGCGCGTCGTCCGGCACGGCGAGCCGTGGCTGGTGATGGCCACCCGCGTCCGTACCGCCGATCGGGAGCCGTCGCCGCTGACGGTGTACGTGTTCGCCTCGCTCACCGGGGAGCGCGACGACCTCGACGGCATCCAGCGCGCGCTCATCCGCGCGGGCGCGCTGACCCTCGTGCTGGCACTGGTCCTCGCCCTGCTGCTCGGGGGCAGCGTGCTCCGGCCGCTGCGCCGGCTCGGCCGGGCCGCCCGTGCCCTCGGCGCCGGCGATCTCGGCGCGCGCGTCGAGGTGCGCGGCCGGGACGAACTGGCCGACGTCGCCCGGGCCTTCAACGAGAGCGCCTCCTCCCTGGAGTACACCGTGCGCGAGCTGCGCCGGATGGAGGCCAACGCGCGGCGGTTCGCCGCCGATGTGTCACACGAGCTGCGCACCCCGATCGCGGCGATGACCGCCGTCACGGACGTGCTGGAGGAGGACGCCGCGGCCCTGCCCGCCGACACCGGCACGGCGGCCCGGCTCATCGCCGGCCAGACCCGGCGGCTGGGCGCGCTCGTCGAGGACCTGCTGGAGATCAGCCGGATGGACGCCGGCACCGCCCACCTCGACCTGGACGAGGTACCGCTCGCCGGCCTGGTCCGTGAGTGCGTGGAGACACGTGGCTGGACGGATCGGGTCGTCATCGAGGTACCGGCGGGTCTGCGGGTTCGCGTGGATCCCCGCCGGTTCCAGGTGATCCTCGCCAACCTCATCGGCAACGGGCTGCTGCACGGAGCGCCGCCGGTCCGCGTCACCGGACGGCCTGGACTGGAGGTACGCGTCATCGACCAGGGCAAGGGAATCCCCGACGACCTGCTGCCACGGGTGTTCGACCGGTTCTTCAAGGCGGACCAGGCCCGCCCCGCGGGCCGCGGCAGCGGCCTCGGCCTGGCCATCGCCCAGGCCTACGCGGAGCTGCACGGCGGCCGTATCGAGGCCGCCCACGTGCCGGGCGGCGGCGCCGTCTTCACCGTACGGATCCCCGCGTGAGGCGCCTGGCCGCCGCCGCCCTGGCGGTCCTGTCGCTCGCGGGCTGCGGCGTGCGCCCGACCGGCGTGGTGTACGCGGGCGACGCTCCGGTCGCCACCGCCCCGGTGTCGCCCCGGTCCCAGGTGTACTTCCTGTTGCGGGGGATGCCATCGCCGGTGGGCCGCGCGACCAGTCCCTGGGACGCCCAGCTGGTCTTCGACGACCTGGTCCGCGGCCCCACCCCGGAGGAGCGCGCCAAGGGCCTGACCACGGAGCTGGGCGGGATCAAGCAGCTCGCCGTACGCGACATCGGCGGCCGGGCGCTCATCATCGACACGATCCCGCCCGTGCCCAAGCTCGCCCCGGCGGCGTACGCGCAGATCTACTGCACCGGGCTCATGCTGGCCGGCCGACCCGTCATGAGGCTCTCGTTCCCCTACCCGGTCCATCGCGAACCGATGTGCTCCTCGAACGCACCACCTCCGGTGCCATCGCCGAGTACGGACGCTCGCTGACGTCGTTCGCCACCGAGGTGGCGCCGCACCAGGGACCTCGGCCCGGACGGTCCCGAGACCACCACGGATGATTCCACCGGCACTCCGGTGACACCGGAGGCGACGCTTCACTGAAACGACTAATTGAGCGATGCTGAAATTCCCGAACAGCCCCCTAAGGAGAGAAACGTGGAACTCGACACCTACCGTCTGCTGGGACGATCCGGTCTGCGCGTGTCGCCATTAGCCCTGGGCACGATGACATTCGGGACCGAGTGGGGGTTCGGCGCGGACAAGGCCGAGGCCCGCCGGATCTTCGACGCCTACGTCGACCGGGGTGGCAACTTCTTCGACACGGCCGGTGTGTACAACAACGGGACGGCCGAACGGCTGCTCGGCGAGTTCGCCGGCGACGATCGTGACCGCCTGGTGCTGGCCACCAAATACACCATGGCCGGGCGTCCGGGCGATCCGAACTCCGGCGGCAACCATCGCAAGAGCATGGTCGCCTCGGTCGAGGACAGCCTGCGCCGGCTGGGCACCGACTACCTCGACCTGCTCTACCTTCACGTCTGGGACGGCACGACGCCGGTCGAGGAGGTGCTGCGCGGGCTCGACGACCTCGTCCGCGCGGGCAAGATCCTCTACGTCGGCATCTCCGACACCCCCGCCTGGCAGGTCTCCCGCATGCAGACGATCGCGGACCTGCGCGGGTGGGCGCCGTTGATCGCACTGCAGGTCGAGTACAGCCTGCTCGAGCGGACCTCCGAACGCGACCTCATCCCCATGGCACGCGAGATGGGCCTGGGCGTCGTCCCGTGGTCGCCGCTGGGCAACGGCGTCCTGACCGGCAAGTACACCCACGCCGACCTGGCGCGCGAAGGCGGCATGGACGACCTCGGGGGAACGCGCAAGGACTTCGCCCACGAAGCCGGGTCGCTGACCGAACGCGGCCTGGCCATCGCCGACGTGGTACGAGACGTCGCCGCCGAACTGGGCCGTACGCCGGCGCAGGTCGCGCTCGCCTGGACTCTGCTCGACCCGGCGGTGACGGCGCCGCTCATGGGGGCCCGCACGCCCGCGCAGCTTGAGGAGAACCTCGGCGCGCTCGACGTGCGCTTCACCGAAGGCCAGCTCGCCGACCTGGAAGGGGCCAGCGCCATCGCGCTCGGCTTCCCGCACGAGGTCCTGGCCCGGCCCATCATCCGCGGCCTCGCCTCCGGCGGCGCCCGGATCGAGAACTTCTAGCCGAGCGCGGCGCACTATCCGACGAGGTGGATGCGATCATCCGGCCTGGAAGCGGTACGGCGTGAGGTAGCGCGGGAGTACGACCTTGGTGCGCGGGCTGACCTTCCGTACCGTCGCGACGAAGGCGTCGAGGTGCGGCTTGACCGTGGGATCGGGTTTCGGGGGGTTCGTCAGCTCGGTCTCGAAGTCGTCCCAGTGGACCGGGACGACGACCGAGGGCCGGCCCAGGGCCGTGATGATCCGCTCGGCGTACGCGTGGGTCGCGTCGCTGGCCTGCATCGCGATCATCGCGACATCCGGCGACAGGCCGGTCACATTGCGTTCGACGAAGTCGCTGCCGCCCATGAAGAACACCGAGGGGCCGTTCTTGACCCTCACCTGGTAGGCGAGGGTGTCGCCTTCGGGCAGGTCGGCCACGGTCCGCGGCTTCTCCGGCCGGGCGAGCCGCACGCCCGGCAGCGCGACCGAGTACGCCGAGTTGCGGCTGTGCAGGGAGGCGATGACCTCGACGGTGTAGGAGCCGAAGTCGAGCACCTCGCCGCCCTTGACCAGCCCGACCTGGCCGGAGGGGACGTCGGAGGCCAGCGCCAGGTTGTAGGTCGTCATCGTGCCGATGACCCGCGCGCCGGTCTGCTGGGCGATGTACGGCACGTCGTTGAAGTGGTCCCAGTGCGAGTGGGTCACCAGGACCGTCTCCGGCTTGCCGATGTGCTGGTCGACGGTCCCGGTGGCCACCGTCAGCCTGGTCGCCGGATCGAACGACCCGGTGAACATGCCGGTCTCGTACCGGCTGAGGTACGGATCGACGAGCAGAGTCCGCGACCCGATGTCGATCCTCCACCCCGCCGTTCCGAACCAGCGGAACGTCGCGGCCGCGCTCGTGCCGGTCGCGCCGGTCACCGCCGCCCGCTTCTCGTCGGTCGCCGATGCCGCGTACGCTCCCGCGCTCGCCACCGACACGACGGTGGCTCCGACGGTCGCGCTTCGCAGGAAACGCCGCCGGTCGACTCGCTGTCCGGACACGCTGAATCTCCCCCTTGTGATGGGCGCATGCTGATCAGGCCGCATTCGACCATCGGTCCACCGGCCGCGTCCAAGATCAGCGAGACGGACCGCGCATAGGAGAACGAATATGAGAGCACGTCGGCGCGGGTGCGGGCCGCCGACGAACGCGCGTCATTTCGCCGCCGTCGCGGGTCATGGCGCGCGCAGCGCCTCGACGGCGGTGCGGGCGGCCTCCCCCATCGCCAGATCGACGTCGATGCGGCGCGGGTTGAGCCGTTCGGTCCGCGCGAAGATCGCGATGGCGTACCGGCGTCCGTCGGGATACTCGGCCACTCCCGCCTCGTTGTGCAGGCCGGGCAGACTGCCGGTCTTCGCGGCGACGCGCACCGCGGGCGGGAAGCCGCTGGGGATGCGGGTCCAGAAGACCTGGTGCCTCATCAGCTCTCGGACCATGGCGCACGCCGCCTGCGGACCGGCCTCGTCGCGCCAGATGAGGCTCAGCAGCCGGGTGATGTCCCGCGGAGTGCTCGAGGTCGTGCGCTCCGGGTCGAACACGCGCAGCGCCCGTACGCGCTCCGCCGGAAGAGTCGGGAAGATCTCGGCGAACTCCGCCTCGGTCCGCGCGCCGACGTCGGCGAACACCGACGCGAGATGCTCCCGCGGCCCGCCGGTCACCCGGGTGCGCGTCATACCGAGCTCGCCCGCGAGCAGCGGGAGGGTGTCCGGGCCGATCCGGCGCATGAGCAGGTCGGCGGCCGTGTTGTCGCTGATCGACATCGCGAAGTAGGCGAGGTCGCGCAGCGACGCCTCGACATCGTCGGCGCATCCCGCCATGCCCCAGCCGCCGAGCCGGTCCTCGGCGCGTACGAGGAGACGCTCGGTCGGGTCGATCTGGCCCGCGGCGACCTGCCGGGCGAACTCCAGCACGAGCAGGATCTTGAACACCGACGCGATGACGACCTGCTCGTCGGGCTCGACGCCGACCTGCCGGTCGTCGTCGACGTCGACCACGTGGAGCCCGGCGGTGACGCCCACCGAGGTGAACGTCCGGGCGATGAGATCCTCCGTCCGCACCCGCTCACCGTAGCGCCGCGGCGCCGGCCGCCGTACCGCCCCGGCGCCTCCCATACGCGATCGCCTATCGTGGCGGCGTGGACCTGTCGCGGCATCTGCGGTACTTCATCGTCACGGCCGAAGAACTCCATTTCGGCCGGGCCGCGGAGATCATCGGCATCGCCCAGCCGCCGCTCAGCCAGTCGATCCAGCGGCTCGAACGGGAGCTCGGCGTCACGCTGTTCGACCGGTCCCGGCGCCGGGCGGAGCTGACGACCGCCGGTCGCCTCCTCCTCGACGAGGCGCGGGATCTGCTGGCCCGCGAGCAACGGCTGCGCACGCTGATGCGGAAGGCCGCCGACGGCACGCTCGGCACGCTGCGCGCCGGCGTCCCACCGGAGACGCCCGCGGTGTCGCTGCAGGCACTGTCCCGCCGGCTCGACGAAGAGGTCCCCGAACTCGACGTCGACCTGCAGGAGCTGACGACCGCCGAGCAACTGCGCCTGCTCGCCTCGGGCCACCTCGACGTCGGCCTGGTGCACCATCCGGTGGAGGCCGCCGACCTGCGGTTCGGCCCGGCCGTCGACGTGCCGCTGGGAGTCGTCCTGCCCCGCGCGTCACCGCTGGCGCGGCTCCGCGAGGTCGAGTTCGGCGACCTCGCCGGCCACGGCCTCATCCTCGCCCCGCGGGCGACGGCACCCGGCTGGCACGACCACGTGCTGGAGGTCTGCCGGAAGCACGGCTTCACGCCGTCGGCGCTGCGGCACGCCCGCAACCCGGAGTTCCTGCTCGGCCTGGTGCTCGGCGGGCACGGCGTCGCGTTCGAGCAGGAGGCGATGGCCCGTCGCGAGCCGCGTGTGGCGTGGCGCCCGCTGGCGGACCGTCCCCTGCTGCGGAGCGTGTCGGCCGCCTGGCCCGCCGACACGGCGCACCCGGCGGCGCCGAGGTTCGCGTCGATCGCCGCGAACGTCGTCGCCGCCGACCACGTTCCGTCTCCGCCCGTCGCTCCCGTCATGTCCCGGCCGTGGTCGGTGGTCTACACCGCGAACCGGTGACCGAGGCCCGGCCTGCTCAGGAGGTGCGCTGTCCCGGTTCGTCGACGATCCCGGCGGCGGTCCGGACCATCAGGTTCTGCAGGACGCCCTTCTTCACGTACCCGGCCAACGCCTTGGGGTTGTCGCCGACCCCCTTGAACGTGTGGCCCTTGATCGAGATGGTTCTCTCCCCCAGGTAGGCATAGGACTTCGGATCGAGCATCACCTCTTCGTGGAGCCAGCCTTCGGCGATCCGGCCGAGCGCGATCGCCGGCCGGCCGGCGGCGTCGGCGGAGTTGTCCACCAAGGTCACGCCCGGGAGTTTCTTCATGGCCCGGAAGATCGCCGCCTCCGTCCGCGGGGGCAGGAGGTTCTCCCTGAGAATCACCCTCAGCGTCTGGAACGCCAGCTGGTAACCCCCCTCCGAGCCCGGCTTCTCACCGTTCTGCGCGTAGACCCATCGGAGCAGCGCGTCCGGGTCGGTGGGAAGTGCCGCCAGCGACGGATAGTCCTCGGGCGGAATCGTCCTGCCGAACTCGTTGAAGATCTTGACCTGGCCGTTCTCGATCCTGGCGCTCTTCTTACCGTCGGCCCGCTTCCAGGCGCGCATGACGATCGTCCGGTACGGACCGCCCGTCACCCCCCCACTCTCTTTGACGGTCGTTCGAAGCCGGATCTCGGTGTAGATCCACTGGTCGGGCCGTGGCGGGGTGAACGGACGGGAGTCGGCGGCCGCGGCGGCCCGGTCCAGCGCCTGCGCGGCGTTGGCGACCGGGTCGGCGGGCAGGCCCGGCAGGACCGTACGGCGATGACCGTTGTCCTCCACGCCCCCGAGGTTCTGGGCCACGGTCACCCCGGCCGCGATCGTGACGGCCAGGGCGCCGACCGCCACGATCCGTACGCCCATGCGTGGCAGCCGGACGCGCGGGCCCCGTTCGCCGAACCGCGCGGTCACCTGGGACCGGACGCCGGCAAGCCGTACCGGCTCGGACTCGGACTCGGCCAGTGACGCCCGCATCCGCCGCAACGTGTCCAGTTCGTTCATGGTCAGTCCTCACTCGTCGAAGTAGGAGAGCCCAGAGCCGCGCGCAGTTTCCGGCGGGCCCGGTTGAGGCGTGAGCGCACCGTGCCGATCGGGACGTCGAGTGCGCGAGCGACCTCCTCGTACGACAGGTCGCCCCAGGTGAAGAGGAGCAGCGCGTCGCGGTCCCGTTTCTTCAGCGACGCGAGCGCCGCGGCCAGCCGGGTACCCTCCGCCTCGGCGGAGACCGACTCGGCCACCTGGTCGGCGTGCCCCTCCACGGCCGGGTCGGTCCCGGACCGGGCGTACGCGCGGTACATCCGTACCTCGGCGCGCCGTCGTTCGCCGATCAGGTTGGTCGCGATGCCGTACAGCCACGGCCCCGCGTCCGTACGCGAGAGGTCGTAGCCGCCCCGGCGGCGGAAGGCGATGAGAAAGGTGTCGGCGACGATGTCGTCGGCGGCGTCCGGCCCGAGGCGACGCGCCACATATCCGCGCAGCGGGCCGGCATGGCGATCGAAGATCGCCGCGAAGAGTTCGGGCTCGCTCCTCGACCGCTCGATCAGGCTCGCGTCATCGTCTCCTGTCGACGACGCGGCCTCCGTTCCTGGCGGTGCCACGGCCATAGAGGGGTGTCCATTCGTCAGGCCCGCCGTACGGGCACCGGGTTCTGTCACCATCTCCTTGGCCGAAGGGCCGACCCGGGTTCACGCCGTGGGCATGACGGTACGCACCTCGTGTCGTCAGTGATCGCCGCCGGACTCGTGTTCGAGCGCGGTGGCGCGTTCGAGGGCTGACGCCATCGGCGAGACCGCACGCGGCGGTGGGCGAGCGGCGGCGTACGGCGCGCTCTCCAGCGCGGCGATCACCTGATCGAGGAGGACGATCTGGGCCTGCGCGGCGGCGCGGTACACCGGATCGAGGATGTACTCGCGCGCCCGCTCGGCGTCGTCAGGTCGAGGACGCCGCCGTCGCCGGTCGTGTAGAGATAACCGCCGGACACGACCGGGACGCCACCGGTCACCTCGTCCTGACCCTGGTTCCACAGCAGGCGACGGGACGCCGGGTCGATGGCGGAGACGCCGAAGTCGCCGGCGCCGTAGAGCGTACGACCGTCGGAGCACGGCGTGATCGGGTCGATGCGCTGCCCGTTCTCCCGTTGGACCAGCAAGGTCTGCCAGAGCCGGCGCCCGTCCTGGATCCGGTGGGCGCCGAGGATGCCGGTGGCGTCGACGACGTACGCCACGCCGCCCTGCGGGAGCACCGTCGACCCGTTGCCGGGCAGCGTCTGCGACCAGAGCACGGCTCCGGTCGCGACGGCGTGGCCGCGAATCTGCTCCAGATCGGTGACGATGACCACCCCGTCGGCGACGGCCGGCGCCGGGAGCACCTGAGGGCCGCCGGTGTCCTCGCCGGCCTGCCACCGTATGCCGCCGGTCAGGGCGTCCCAGCAGCACAGCACGTTGCGGCTGTTCCAGCCGTAGAGGTTGCCGCCCGCGACGACGGGACTCGGAGCGGCCGGGTTGTTCCTGCTGAGCCAGGCGCTGCCGACCTCGGCGAGCCCCTTCCCGATCTCCAGGACCGCTCCCCAGAACCCACCGCGATTGACAGTACGTCGAATCGACGATCAGGAGCGGAAAAGGGCGACCGCTCTCGCTGCCGTATCCGTTCGGGCGATGTCATCACCCTGCCAGGGGAATCCCAGGTTGCCCCCGGCTGGTGACGCCGCCGCGGGCCGCGCGGGCGTGGAGTGGTGCGTGACATTCGACGTACTCACCGGAGGTGCCTGATGGACGCACGCGCGAAGACCCCGTGGCGGACCGTGACCGTGTGGGCGGCCTGCCTGGCCGCGCTGGCGATGCCGATCACTTCGGCCCGTGCCGCAGGCGGCCGGGCGCCGGAATCGCCGGTCCCGGGAGGGCGGTTGCAGCGGTCGCTGGACGCGGTGGCGACCGCGGGGGCGGTGGGCGCGCAGGCCGAAGTGATCGGCGCCGACGGCCGATGGCGGGGAGTGAGCGGGCACGCCCGGCTGGGTGGCACGCGACCGGTGCCCCGGCAGGGACGCTTCCGGATCGGGAGCATCACCAAGACGTTCACCGCGACGGTCCTGCTCCAACTCGCCGCGCAGGGAAGGGTGGGCCTGGACGACCCGGTCGAGCGGTACCTGCCCGGCCTGGTGCCCGGCGGGCGGCACATCACGCTGCGGCAGCTCCTGAACCACACCTCCGGGATCGCCGATTACCTCGACGACGCCACGACCTATCCGACGGCCGGCCGGGAGTTCCTGGAGAAGGTGCGGTACCACACGTTCCCGGCCGAACAGCTCGCCCGCAGCGGCGTCGCGCTTCCGCGGTACTTCCCGCCCGGCAAGGGCTGGCACTACTCGAACACGAACTACGTGCTGGCCGGTCTCATCGTCGAAAGGGTCACCGGCCGGTCCTGGCAGGACGAGATCACCCGCCGGATCGTGCGGCCCTTGGAGCTGCACGACACGACCGTGCCCTACGGCGACCCCGACATCCCCGGCCCGCACGCGCACGGATACATGGCGATCGACGGCCGGGCCCTGGACATCACCCGCATGAACCCCTCGATCGCGGGATCCGCGGGCGCGATGATCTCCACCACCGGCGACCTCGACCGGTTCTACGCCGCGCTGCTCGGCGGCCGGCTGCTGCCCGCGGCGTGGCTCGCCGAGATGAAGAAGACGGTCCCGAATCCCGACGGCGGCCCGGCGGAGGAGGCCGACGGGCTGGGCATCGACGGCATGCGACTCCCGTGCGGCGTCACGGTCTGGGGCTACGACGGAGGCATCGTCGGCTACGGCAGCCAGAGCTGGCACACCGCCGACGGCCATCGGGGCGTCACCCTGTCCGTGACCCTGCGCGACCTCTCCGACCCCCACACCACGCAGATCCTGGACGCGATCCAGCAGACGGTCGGCACCGCCTTCTGCGGCACTCGCTGAACGGCCCCCATGCCCGGGTCAGGTGCACGATTCACTCACCGGGCCGGCAGCGGGGCCTCGGCCGGCCGGGGGCGGGCCAGTGCCGCCCTGGCCTTGAGCTGGAGCAGGACCGTACGGGTGAGCATCATGATCACTGCCATGAAGATCAGGGCGTCGGTGAGCGCGTCCGGGGAGACGGAATGGGCGGCCATCCATTCGCCGAGACGCCGGCCGAAAACGTGCGTGCTGCCGTAGGAGAAGGCCAGGCGTGCGCCGACCACGGCGGTCCACGTCAGTGCGTAACCGATCCCGGCGCGGGATCTGGCGCAGCGGCGGCCCTTGGCCACGCCTTCGTGTACGGACATGAAGGCGCTGGCCAGCAGCCCTGTCAGCAGCCCGGCGGCGATGCCGGCGATCTCCAGCAGCAGGCCGTACCCGCTGGTGGCGAGTTGGGCGATGAAGAACGGCACGATGGCCGCGGCGCTGATGATCGGGCGGAGCACGCGGATTCGGGTGACTTTCCGCGTGCCGATGTCGGATTCCAGCACGATGAGGAGTACGGCCAGATTCAAAATCCATACGCCCACGTCCATGGCTGCGGCCTTTCAGGTTCGCGATTTCGTTCTGCGATGGCCGCAAATGTAGGAATTCGAGCGTGTTCCCCACATCGGGTGGGAGACCGAGATGGGGTGGAGGCCGGGCGAGCCCGGATCCCTCCACCCGAACTCCACCCGGCCGATGCGCCGGGCCGAGCCTGCGTGATCCGCTCGGCGATGACAGGTTCTTCTTCTGACGGACGCCGTACGGCGCGGGGTCAGACCGAGCGTCCGTCCTCCCGCCTGCTCCCGGCGAGGGTGAGGGCCAGCCGTACGGCCTCCGCGCGAGAGTGCAGATCCGCCTTGGCGAACAGGTTGTTGATGTGGGTCTTCACGGTCGCCTCGGTGATGTAGAGACGCCGGGCGATCTCGTTGTTGCGCAGGCCCTGGCCGATGAGGTCGAGGATCTCCCGTTCGCGCGCGGTCAGCGGCACGGCCGTGGCCGGGTCGGGCGCGGGGGCGCGGGTGGCGAGGGTGAGCAGCCGCGACTGCACCTCGGGGTCGAGGACCGCCTGCCCGGCGTGTGCGCCGCGCACGGCCTGGACGATCTTCGTCCGGTCCGCGTCCTTCGTGAGGTAGCCGCGGGCGCCGGCGCGCAGCGCGGCGAGGATGGACTCGTCGTCCTCGAACGTGGTCAGCACGACGACCGGCAGGCCGGGCCGGGCGGCCCGGATCCGGCCGGTGGCCTCGACCCCGCCCATGACCGGCATGTGCAGGTCCATGAGCACGACCTGCGGGTCGTGCTCGTCGACCGCGGCGACCGCCTCCTCGCCGTTGGCGGCGGTGCCGACGACGGCGATGTCCGGGTCGAGGTCGAGCATGACCGCGAGCGCGTCCCGGATCGCGGCCTGGTCGTCGACGACCAACAGCCGGATCGCGGTCATCGCGGCAACTCCAATCGCACTGTCCAGCCCGGGGCGGGCGGTTCGGCGGGGCCAGCGTACAGAGTGCCCCCGAGGAGACCGGCACGTTCGCGCATCCCGACCAGCCCCATCCCGCTGCCGGAGCGGTCGGGCCGGGCGCCGGGATCGGCCGTTCCGGTGTCGGTGACGGTGAGCCGGATCAGCCGGTCGGTGTAGTCGAGCAGCAGGTTCACCTGGGCGCCGGGCGCGTGCCGATGTGCGTTGGTGATCGCCTCCTGCGCGGTGCGGATGACGGCCTGGGCGACCTCGACCCGAACCTCGCCGGGCTCACCCTGGAGCCGGAATCCGGCCGTGCTCCCGTGCGCGATCCGAGCGATGGTCTCAGGAAGCGGCAACGTGTCCTCGCGCAGCGCGTGGATCGCGCGGCGGGTCTCCCCGATCCCCGACACCGCCAGGGCCCGTGCTCGCCGTACGGCCTCGTTGGCGTCCTGGTCACGGCCCCCGGCGTGCAGGGCGTCGGCCATGTCCAACTGGACGGCGATGCCGGACAAGGCGTGCCCGAGCACGTCGTGGATCTCCCGGGCGATGCGCCCGCGTTCCTCCAGCGCGGCCTCCCGAGCCTCGGACGCGGCCGCGCGCCGGCTCTGCCGGGCGGCGAGGTCGGAGGCCGCCAGCGCGTCGGCCCGCTCCCGGCGCGCGAGGCCGACGTAGAGGGGCACGCCCACGGTGAGCGAGAACCACCACGGCGACTCGTGCGGCAGGTGCAGAGCGGTGGCGACCCAGTTCACGGTGGCCGTGGCGACGGTCCCGGCCCCGACGATGGTGAACGCGGCCCGCCGGGAGGCCAGTTTCTCTCCGGCGGTGACGGAGGCGAGGAAGACCAATCCCGGGGCCGCCGTGTCCTTCGCCAGCGAGAACGACACCGCTCCGGCGGCCATGAACACCGACACCAGCGTCGTCCGCGTCCAGCCCGGCAGGCGACGCCAGGGCAGGACCGACGTCGCGGCCCCCGCGGCGATGGCGACCACCGCAAAGCCCCAGGTGAGCCAGGCGATCCGGACCGGCGGGCGCTCGGCGAACTGAATCAGGGTGAGTACCGAGAGGGTCCCGATGACGAACGGGCGGATCAGTTCGTCGGCGAACCGCGCCGGGGGTCCCGCCGGCGCGTCGTCGGTGGGACCCCCGGCCGGGCGTGTGTCGTCAGGTTCGGCGTCCATCGCCGGACATTGTCCGCCTCCGCCGATCGTGATCATCGACGGTACGGGTCGTTCCGCGCCTGATCTTCGGACGAGCCGCTGCCGTTCGGTCGCGGTCCGTTGCCCGGCTGCCGGAAGTCGAGGTCGCGCACGTCCTCGATCAGCGCCGTGAGGCCACCCCGCCGGCGCGGACGGCGTGTCCGGGACCAGTCGGTGGTACGCACCTTCTCCTGCAACCCGTCCAGCAGGGGCGACATCGTGTGCGGTGCGCCGTCGCGCCCCTTCGCCCACATGACCCGGCCCTCGGTGCGCATCGCCTTGGACAGCACGGCCAGCCCCTCCACCACCATGCCGGCGCCGAGCGTGAACATCAGCCCGCTGCCGCCCGCATGGTCGGCGGACGGGTCCACCATGCCCAGCACGACGCTCGCACCGAACCTCGCCGCGAGGTTGATCCCCCACAACACGACGGTCGTGGCCGTGTAGCGCAGGTAGACGATGCCATCCCGGTCGAACACGCGGATGCTCGCGCCGCGCAGCAGGCCCAGCACCAGGCTCAGCGCCGTGGAGCCGACGAGGAACCCGATGGACACCGGAGACTGGGACACCTTGGCCAGATCGATGAACCCGACCACCGCGAGCACGGCGGGAAGCAGCAGCATGCGCTTGGCCTCGGCGGGCTCGCCGAGCAGCCGGCGGGCCAGGACGTAGCCGACCGCACCGATGATCAGAATGATCTCGACGGGACCGCTCACCGATCCCACCTCCTCCACGGGACACTTCAGCTGGACGCCGTCGACGTTAGAAAGCCGGCGGCCCGTCGTCGTGCGTCATCCGCCGTATCCCGGGTGGACATCCGGCTCCACCCGGGTCGGCGGCCGAAGGCGGCGAGTTCGCCGGCGGGGACCGGTCAGGATGTCCGTCCCGGCTTGTCGACGGTTCTGGAGGCGGTGCGCACCTGGAGATTCAGCACGCCGCCCTTCTTGACGGTCCAGGTTCCGTCGAGGGCGTGACCGGTGTGGTCTTTGATCGCGATGGCCTTCCGGCCCTCCAGGTCCACCGCGTTCTTCTTCAACGTCACGCCTGGCAGCAGCGTGATCGCTCGAAAGATCACCGCTTCGGCCCTGGGCGGAGCCGCTCCGTCCCGAAGGAGCGCGGCGTACTCGTCACAGAGAGCGGACACCCGCTCCCCGGCGCTCGCGACGCGGCGGTGGTCCATCGCCGGCACCCGGTCGGCGAGCCGGCTCGCATAAGCCGCGGTTCGCTTCCCGGCACCCGCGGCGACCGGCGAAGGTGTCCCGCCGGTCGCCGCGTTCGCGCTACCGGTCCTGGCCGAGCCAGGCGGACAGGCGCTCCAGGAAGACGGCGCCCACCGGGGGCCGCGGGTCCGGCAGGACCGCGAGGTGGAACGCGTGCGGCATGCCGTCGTAGATGTCCAGCGTGACCTCGACACCTGCGTCGGCCGCCGCCTCGGCGTAGCGCCGGGAGTCGTCCAGCAGGGCCTCGTCGCCGCCCACCGCCAGGAGCATGCGCGGCAGGCCCGTCAGGTCGCCGTGGATGGGCGACTGCGGCGCCCCGTCGTTCGGCCGCCCGTTCAGGTACTGGCCGACGACGTGTTCGACGACCTCCCGGCCGACGACGTCCCGGCCCGCCGGAGCGTCGATCGACGGGTTCGTCAACGTGAAGTCCGTGATCGCCGAGACCGCCACCACCGCGCCCGGGAGCGGCACGCCCTCCGCCCGCAGCGTGAGGAGCGTCTCCAGCGCGAGCGTGGCGCCCGCCGACTCGCCGAACAGGACCGTCCGCCCGGCCGGTACGCCCTCGGCCAGCAGCGCGCGGTACGCGGTGACCACCTCGTCGTGCGCGACCGGGAAGGCGTGTTCGGGGGCCAGCGAGTAGTCCACGTTGAACGCCGGACGGCCCGCCGCCTTCGACAGGTGGCCGGCCATCGGGTGCTCGAACTCGGGGTTGCGCTGCTCGAAGCCGCCGCCGTGCACGTACAGCACGACACCCGCCTCCCCGGGCGTACGGTCCGAGGCGTTCGCCCAGCGGCCCGGCACCGGCAGCGCGAACGGCTCGGTGGTCTCGACGCCCGGCGGCAGCTGCGGCGGGCCCGCGCTCATGCCGGCCAGCACGGTGTCGAAGGTGTCGGGGCCGGTGACGCGGTTGGTCGTCAGGCGGCCGTCCGCCCTTCGCAGAGCGTTCAGCACCGGGACGAGCCGTGCCTCCTCCTCGTCCAGGTGCGCCTCGATCTCCGTTGCCAGGCGGTCGACGGCGGCCGCCGGGTCGCCGGACGCGACCGTCTCCCGCAGATCGTTCAACAGCCCGGCGAGGACCTGATGCTGTTCGTGCAGGCGGTCCAGGATCGGTGCCAGGTCCGGACGGCGTCGGCGCAGGTACGGGAACAGGTCGCCGTCCTCGTTCTGGTGATGGTGCTCCATTCCGCCGCAGAACATCAGGCAGTTGATCCGCAGTTGCGCGCCCAGCACGCGCCCCTGGGCGACCTCGTCGCGGATCAGCCGTAGGTCGCGCCGGAACGCGTCGTGCACGACCTGGAGGAGGTCGCCCTCGGGCAGGTCGGCGTAGCTCATCCGCACCGGTCGCAGCGCGACGATCGGAATGACCCGCGCGGTCTTGCGCTGGTACCGGGCCCAGCCCGGGTCGGACTCGACGGCGCGCGCCCAGATCTCCTCGCGCTCGGCCCCTTCGACCGCGACGGCGTCGGCCTCCAGCGTGAACGGGCCGGTCTCGACGGTGACGCGCGGATTCGCCACCAGATTGTGGTACCAGGCCGGATGCCGGTCCGCGCCGCCCGCCGACGCGATCACCAGGAGTCTGCCGGGGTCGGGGAGGAAGCCGACGGGGGTGGTGTGGGGGCGGCCGGTACGCGCGCCCGTCGTGGTGAGCAGGACCAGCCGGGCCCCCTCGAACATGCCGCCCACACGCCCGTGG
Organism: Actinoallomurus acaciae; assembly: GCF_042429965.1. Lineage (NCBI taxonomy): Bacteria > Bacillati > Actinomycetota > Actinomycetes > Streptosporangiales > Thermomonosporaceae > Actinoallomurus > Actinoallomurus acaciae. The sequence continues at coordinate 9,423 of NZ_JBHLZP010000004.1, read as the reverse complement.
CCGGCACGGAACTCCTCGATGATCTGTTGGTTGAAAGTGGTCAAAACTCTCCTTTGCCGATTTACGGCATGCCAAAAAGAACGACGAATGAATGGGGGGTGATCGCGCGCCCGTTCGACGAACGGCACGGAACAAGAAAGCAGCGAAAGGCAACGACGGGCGCGAATGTCGGGACGCGTTCGAAACGGCGCTCAGGGCGCAGACCAGGAACGACGCGAACGGCGTCGGATGCGGCTAGGCGCGATCCATGCGGTAGACGGCCACCTGCATCATCCCCTTCGGGCTCTTCCGGTGCTCGCCCACTCGTACGCGGTCTGGCCCGCCGTCCTCTGTCGGGGCACTCTTGCGTACGCCACGCGGCACCGGCCTACATTCAACGCAAGACCCGCGCCGAGCGTCAAGGAGCCATGAGTCCCCACGCCCTCGGAAGATCAACCGAGCGATCGCGCCCGGCTCGGGCGGCGCGCGACCGGGCTGCGTTTCGTGATCATTTGCGGTATCGTCGGGTGCAGCGCGATGGAGCAGTTCGGTAGCTCGCTGGGCTCATAACCCAGAGGTCGCTGGTTCAAATCCGGCTCGCGCCACTCACCGGAACAACGCCGCCCCACACCTCTCCAGAGGGTGGGGCGGTTTCGTCTTTCCCGAGATCAGATGCATCCCGGTCGGGTGCGGATCTCACCACAACTGCGGGTCGTCCGGGATATCCCGGGGCGGGCGGTCGTAGGGATTGGCCATGGCGCGGGCGGCGAGTCCGGCGGCCCCCGCGATGCCGCTCGCGACCATCGCCGTCTCGATCTCTCGCAGCAGATCCTCCGGCCGGTCCGTGCCGAACATCCAGCGCATCACCGGCTGGTCGTTGAACACGAGCACCGGCCGCAGTTCGGGCCGGTCGAGGAGCACCCGCAGAGTCCCCAGCACCCACTGCGCGCGGGGCGGGTGGTCCCGGACGGCCGGCCGCGCACGCCACCACGGGCTCGCGAAAACCGGGTGGAGTGCACGGAACGATATTCCATGCCGGCTGTACGGAGCCCCCCAGATGTTGAGCGGCTGGCCGTACGGCGGGCCAACAGAGATCTTGGGCCGCAGCGGACAGGCGGCGAGCACGAAGCGGTCCAGCCCTGGCCAGGGGTATCGCCTCGTGGCCGCGGTCAGCGGCTTGTACCGGTAGGCACCTCCCCGGCTCGGGATCGGATGCACCATCGCGCTGTCGCTGTCGATGGTCGAGTAAGGGATGAAGAAGCGGCGCGACCTCCCCGGCACCGAATCGACGATCAGGCCGTGCCGGCATACCCGGATTCGCGTCCGCGTCAGCACGAGAACGGGAGGGCACACGCCCAGAGTCGCGATACCCAGCATGATGAAGAAGGGCACCAGCGCCCCGAGCGATATCACGAGAACCGCGACGGGCAGGAAAAGCCAGAACGCCGCGATTCCCGCCCAGCCGCGCCCGTTGGGCTTCAGCGGGTAAATGGTCGATCGCACCGCGCCCGCTTGAGCCACGCTCTGAATGAGAGGTTCGGGTTCCGGAACGCGCGTTTCAGACACCTTGGGCGTCACCCCATCGTCGTGCGTCGATCGGATCCGGATCCATCCGACCGTACTCGCCCGTCCGAACGACGGTGTGATGCTTACACTGTTACCACGATTACAGCGAGGCGGACCGCGGTCCATCGCAGGGAGGGGACGGGAGCCGATGAGCCTTCGTCAGTTCGAGTACGCCCTGGCCGTTGCCGAGGAGGGCTCGGTGACGGCGGCGGCAGAGCTGCTGCATGTCGCCCAGCCGTCGATGTCCCAGCAGATCCGTGGCCTGGAGCGGGAGCTCGGCGTGAGACTGTTCGCCCGCACGCCGACCGGACTGGTGCCCACCGTGGTCGGCCGCGCGTTCCTGCGGGAGGCGGAGGTCGCGGTGAGCGCGGCGCGACGAGCGAGGGCGACGGCGCGGGCCGGTGCCGACGATCTGGTGGGCGAGCTGGTGGTGGCGGCGCAGATGGGACTGGGCACGCGGCAGCTGCCGGGCGCGCTGGGCGCCCTGCGCCGCCTCTTCCCACGGCTGGAGGTCACCGTCTTCGAGGAACCGAACCCCGCCGAGCTGGAGCGGCTGGCGCGCCGAGGCGTGCTGGACCTCGCCCTGATGGCCTCGCCGTGCGAGGAGGGCCTGTACGAAGGCCACCACCTCGGCGACGAGGAGTTCGTCGTGGTGCTGGGCGCCGGGCACCCACGGCTCGCCGCGGACCGGGTCGAACTGCGCGAACTGGGGCGGGAGCCGTGGGTGCGCTTCGACCGCGACAGCGCGCTCGACGGCGTGCTGCGGGACGTGCTGCGGGACAACGGGCTGACCCCGACCACGGTCGCCCGCGTATCCCAGACGTCGACGGCCGTACGCTGGGCCGCCCACGGGCTGGGGGTGACGCTCGTCCCGGCCTCCGCGGTGCCCGACGGTCATTGCCACCTCGTACGCCCGGTGTTCCCGGTCGTGTCCCAGCCCGTCGTCGCCGCGGTCCGGCCCGGGGCGGGCCCTGCGGAGACGGCCCTGCTCGAACTCCTGCGCCAGGAGAGCTGGTGCGAGTCCGTTTCTCTTTCACCGGTGTCCTGACGGCTGAGAACGAGATCGGCACCACCGAATTCTTTGTGCCGAAACCGGAATTCCGAAATGCCGCCGGCGTCAGCCCCTGGGGAATTCGCCGCCGTCCACGAAGAGATTGCTTCCGGTCAGCCAGCTCGCCCGGCCGGACACGAGGAACAGCACCGCGTCGGCGATGTCGTCGGGCCGGCCATCGCGCCCCAGCGGCACGGTGGCGCTGTCCTGGCCCGTGCCCTCGTCCAGGCGCGCCCACTGCTCCCGCGTCGCCTCGCCGCCGGGCGTGGCGACCCTGCCGGGGCTCACGGTGTTGACCCGGATTCCGTACGGGGCCGATTCCGAGGCCAGTCCCCTGCTGTAGTTCTCCAGCCCCGCCTTCGCCGCCTCGTAGTGCAGGAACTGCGGGATCGCGGCGGGGACCGCGGCTGAGGAGACGTGCACGATCGCCCCCGAACGCCGTTCCCGCATCCCCGGGACCAGCAGCGAGTCCAGCCGCACCGCCGCCAGGAGGTTCAGGTCCAGCGCGTCCTGCCACTCTTCGTCGGGGATGGCCAAGGCGCCTGTGAACGGTCGTGCCCCACCCACGTTGTGGACCAGGACGTCCACCCCGCCGAACGTCTCCTGAGCGGCCGCCGCGAGGGCCTCCGCTCCAGCCCGTGTCCGTACGTCGGCCGCCACGAACGTGGCCCCCTCCGGCACCGTGCTCGTCGCCGACCTGGCAGTCGTGAGCACCTCGGCGCCCGCGTCCAGGAGCCGGCGCACGACGGCCGCGCCGATTCCGCGAGAACCGCCCGTGACCAAGGCCCGCCTTCCCGCGAGCTCCCGCGTTTCCCATTCACTCTCGATCGTGGTCATGCCACCGGTCCTCTCGATCGCGTGTTCGTCCGCTCGACGAATAAACGCGCGCAGAGCGCGAATTTTCGAAGAAATCGCGGTGAGCACCTCGTCGAGCCGTTTCACGGTACGGCCGGAAAAGAACACGAGGCAAAGACGAAGTGTCAGCAGGCGCCATAGGAGATTCCTATGGCGCCCGGGCTTGCTGGGCTCATAGCCCAAAGGTCGCTGGTTCGGCTCCCGCCCCACACCTCTTCGGAGGGTGGGGCGGTCTCGTCTTTCCCGAGGCCCTAGTGCGCGCCGACCTCGTCGAGGTGCCGGAGTGCGATCCGGTACGACTCGATCAAGCCGGTCTCGGTGTAGGTGATGCCGTGTTCGAGGCAGTAGTCACGGACGACCGGCTGGGCGCGGCGTAGCGCGGGCCGGGGCATCGACGGGAACAGGTGGTGCTCGACCTGGTAGTTCAACCCGCCGAGTACGAAGGCGGTCAGCCGCCCGCCGCTCACGTTGCGGGACGTCAGCACCTGCCTCCGGAGGAAGTCGATCTTCTCGTCCTCACCGAAGATGGGCATGCCCTTGTGGTTCGGCGCGAAAGTGGCGCCCATGTACAGCCCCCACACCGCCTTGTGCACCAGCAGGAACACGATCGCCTTGCCAGGAGGCAGCACCCAGAACAGCACGCCCAGGTATGCGGCGCCGTGTATGGCCAGCGCCACCGCCTCGGCCCAGCGTCGCCGCGACATGGCCCTGATGCTGGACACGTGCAGGTTCAGGCCTTCGAGCAGCAGCAGCGGGAAGAACAGCCATCCCTGCAGACGCGCGAACGCGCGTGCGAAGCCGCTCCGCCGTGCGGCCTGCTCCGGCGTCCAGACGATGACGCCGTCACCGATGTCCGGGTCCTGGCCGACGTGGTTGGGGTGGCTGTGGTGCCGGTTGTGCTTGTCCACCCACCAGCCTCGGCTCACCCCGATCGCCAGGTTGCCGCAGATCAGGCCGGCGACCGTGACGGCACGGCGCTTGGCGAACACCTGGTGGTGCCCGATGTCGTGGCCGAGGAATGCGATGTGCGTCCACATCAGTCCCAGGTACGCGGCGACCGCGAGCTGCCACCACGAGTCGCCCACCACGGCGAACGCCGCCCACCCGCCCGCGAACAGCACGGCGTCGACGATCATCTTCATCGTGTAGTAGCCGGGTCTGCGGCGCAGCAATCCGCGCTCTCGAACCAGACGGGACAATCTCGCGTAATCGCTACCGCGTGCGGCGGTGATGGTCTGCACCATGTCCGCGACGTTAGGGGCACGGCGTTCTAGAGCGCCTCACCCGCAGGGAGGGGTGCCCCTATCCCCCTCAGGTATCGGGTCCCGGCCGGCGAGGCCGTTCTCGTACGCGTAGACGACGGCCTGTGTACGATCGCGCAGGGAGAGCTTGGTGAGCACGTTGCCCACGTGGGACTTGACGGTCTGCTCGGCCAGGTACAACTCGCCCGCGATCTCCGCGTTGGACAGCCCGCGCGCCAACAGCCGCAGCACGTCGCCCTCGCGCGGAGTGAGCCCGGCCAGCGCGTCCTGCCTCGGCCGTTCGTGGCGGCGCCTGCGTGCGAAGTCACCGATCACCCGCCGTGTCACCGAGGGCGCGAGCAGCGCGTCGCCGGCGGCGACCACGCGTACGCCGGTGATCAGGTCCGCGGCGGGGGCGTCCTTCAGCAGGAATCCGCTGGCTCCGGTGCCGAGCGCCTCGTAGACGTACTCGTCGAGGTCGAACGTCGTCAGCACCAGCACACGCGGGCCCGGGGTATCCGGATCCCGGTCGCGCATGATCTCAGCGGTCGCGGCGAGGCCGTCCATCTCCGGCATCCTGATGTCCATGACCACGACGTCGGGCACCAGGCTGCGGGTCAGCTCGACGGCCTCCCGGCCGTTCGCCGCCTCCCCCACCACCTCGATGTCCGGGGCGGCGGACAGCAGGGAGACCAGCCCGTCCCGGATCATCTCCTGGTCGTCGGCGATCAGCACGCGGATCGTCATGACATGACCCTATTCGGACCTGGCGTACGGTAGCTCCGCGACGACCGAAAAGCCGTCGCCGGATGGCCCTGCGGTGAGGGTGCCACCGAGCATGGTGACCCGCTCGCGCACGCCGACGAGGCCGTGGCCGCCGCCCGGCTCCGAGGCCACCTCGCCCGCAGAGCCGTCGTCGCTGACCTGAACCGTCAGCGCCCGCGCGCCGTACTGCACCCGTACCTGCACCCGCGAGCCCGGCGCGTACCGGCAGGCGTTGCTCAGTGCCTCCTGCACGATCCGGAACGCGGACAGATCGACCCCGGTCGGCAGCCGTCGCGGCATCCCGTCGACACGCGTGTCCACGACCAGCCCGGCGTGGCGGGCGCGCTCGACCACCTCGTCCAGGCGTTCCAGCCCGGGCTGTGGCAGCCGCTCGGCCGTCTCGTCCTCCTCGCGGAGCAGACCCACCACCCGCCTGGTCTCGGCCAGTGCCTCCCGTGCCGCGTCCCGGATCAGGACGAACTTGCCCAGCGCCGCGTCGGGCAGATCGTGGATCTTGTACGGCGCCGCCTCGGCCTGCAACACGATCACCGACATGTGATGGGCGACGACGTCGTGCAACTCGCGGGCGATGCGGGCGCGCTCCTCCAGGACGGCCTGCCGTGCCCGGTCGCGCTCGTGCAGCGCCGCCTGCTCGGCCAGTCGGGCCTCGGCGGCGTACCGGCCGCTCAGCGCGTCGGCGAAGATCAAGACGAACGCGCTGATCCCACACAGGATCAGCGCGAACCAGAACGGCATCCCGGAGACCGGCACCGCGGGCAGCACCACGACCACCGCGGTGATCATGCCTACGGCGGCCGAGATCCGCCGCTCACAGCAGACCCCGACCTGGAACAGCACGACCAGCATGGCCAGCCACGTGGTCACCGGCCACGGCCAGATCCCGCCGGTGGACCTGATGGACAGGTTGCCCGCGACCATCCCCAGGGCCATGATCCGCCACGAGCCGAGCGGCCAGCGCCCGGCCCCGGCCAGCGGCGCCGCCTGCGCCAGGCCGAGCAGCGCGGCCAGGTTGGCGTTGACGTGCATGGACACGATCATGATCGCGATGGCGCCCGCGCTGAACCCGATCGCCATGGCGCCCAGGATCGCCGTCACGACCGCCGGCCAGACCGGCCCCCGCTGCCAGCGCCATCGGCGCCGCGCCCGCGCCGGTGCTCGGAGCACGGCGTCGATCAGCGCTCCCACCAGAGCCGCGTCGTCAGTCACCCTCCGAGGGTAGGCGTCCGGGCCCGCGCTCAGCGCGCCGGGAAGGCAATGCCGATATCGGCCGACGCGTCACTCACGCCTTCGGCCGCGGCCTGGCGACGGCTCGCTCGGCAGGCGACCTCCCAGGCCGCCTCGATCATCTGGAAGATCTCGTCCACCGCCGCCTCCGGGTCGGCCGCCTCACGGGCCAGCGAATAGGCGTCGATCGCGAACCTCGCGATCGTCCGGCAGGCCGTTGTGGTCGCTGACCGGCCGGGATCGGCGGCGATGGCCGCCGCCAGCGACTCCGCATGGCGCAGCCTCATCGTCTCCTCGTACTCCCGCAGGGCAGGCGACTCGTCGACCATGCGCCAGATCGGGGCGGCGCTGTCCACCGCGCAATGTCGTACCAGGGCCTGGATCTCGCGGCGCAGCGCAGGGATGAGCGGCTCGTGCGGCGCCCGGCCGGTGACCGCCTGCGTGAGGCGGTGCTCGAAGTCTTCGTCCTGCTCGAACACCAGGGCCTCTTTCGAGGCGAAGTGGGAGAAGAGCGTGGTGACGGCCACGTCGGCCTCGGCGGCCACGTCACGGATGCCCACCGCGTCGTACCCGCGCTCCAGGAAGAGCCGCAGGGCGGCGTCGGCGATCTTCTGGCGGGTCGCGGCCTTCTTACGCTCACGGCGTCCGGGCGGCACGGTCATCCCCTAACACTATCAGGTACAAATGCGTACCGGTTTTTAAAAGCTAACGGTTAGTGTTACGGTCGGCCGCATGAGGAGAGTGAGCTTCGCCGAGTTCGGCGGTCCGGACGTGCTGCGACTCGTGGACGCCGAGGAGCCCCACGCGGGCCCCGGTCAGGTGCGCATCGCCGTACGGGCGGCGGGTGTGAACCCCGTCGACTGGAGGATCCGCGAAGGCCAGTTCCAGAAGGTCCATCCGATCGAGTTGCCCGCCGGAGTCGGGCAGGACGCCTCCGGGGTGGTGGACGAGGTCGGCGAGGGCGTCGAAGGGGCCGAGGTCGGCGACCCTGTGTTCGGCGAAGGCACGAGCACCTATGCCGAGTTCGCCGTGCTGTCGGCCTGGGCCCGCATGCCCGAGGGGCTGACGTTCGAAGCGGCGGCCGGGTACCCCTCCGTCGTGGAGACCGCGCTGCGCATCATCCGCCAGTCCGGTGTGCGGTCCGGACAGACGCTGCTGGTCAGCGGCGCGTCCGGGGGCGTCGGATCGGCGGTGCTGCAGATCGCCCGCGACCGCGGCGTCACGGTGATCGGTACGGCCGGGGCCGCGAACCAGGACTATCTGCGGAGCCTGGGCGCCGTCGCCACGACGTACGGAGAGGGCTGGGTCGACCGGGTGCGGCGGCTCGGCCGTGTCGACGCGGCTCTCGATCTGGCCGGCTCGGGCGTGATCCGCGAGCTCGTCGAGCTGACCGGGGATCCGCAGAAGGTGATCTCCATCGCCGATCTCGGCGCGCCGGAGCTCGGCGCCCGCTTCTCCGGCGTGGCCGGGAGCGTGCCGGAAGCGCTCGCCGAGGCCGCCGACCTCATCTCACGGGGAAGGCTCCACATCCCGATCGAGAGGTCGTACACACTCGCCGAGGCCGCGGCGGCGCACATCGACAGCCACGCCGGTCACACGCGCGGGCGCCGGGTCGTGCTCGTCTGAGCCGTTTCCCGAGACATGCGCTCTCCCGGCGGCGCGAGGATCGGCGGGTCATCCTCGGCGGGACCGCGCGAGTACGCGGCCGAGCCACCGGGTCCGGGCGTGGCGGGCTTCGCGAGTGAGGGCCGCGGCGGGGGCGACGGAGTCGAAGCCGTGGAAGGCGCCGGGCCAGACGTGGAGTTCGGCGTCGCCGCCGGCACACCAGATCGCGTGGGCATAGGCGACGTTCTCGTCGCGGAAGGTCTCCGCCGAGCCGACGTCGATGTAGGCGGGCGGCAGCCCGCTCAGGTCGGTGGCGCGGGCGGGGGCGGCGTAGGGCGGCAGGTCCGGGAGCCCGTACCTGTCGCCCAGGTAAGCCTGCCAGGCGACGGCGGTCGAGGACCTGTCCCACAGCCCGACGCCTGACATCTGGCGGGCGGAGGGGGTGTCGAGGCGGTCATCCAGCATCGGGCACTGCAGGAGCTGCCCGATGGGCATCGGTCCGCCCCGGTCCCGGTTGAGCAGAGTCAGGGCCGCGGCGAGGCCGCCGCCGGCGCTCTTGCCTCCGATGATCAGGCGCTCGCCGTCGATGCCGAGCTCGTCCGCGTGACCGACGGTCCACCGAAGTCCCGCGTGGCAGTCGTCCAGCGGCCCCGGATAGGGCGTCTCCGGCGCCAGCCGGTATTCCACGGACACGACGGCCAGGCCGAGCGGGGCGGACCAGTCGCGGAGGATCTTCGGCAGGACGGACCAGGCGTTGCCCATCATCATCCCGCCACCGTGCATGTAATACAGCACCGGCAGGATCCCGGTGGCGTCGGCGGGCCGCGCGTACACCAGCGTGACGTCCGGGCTCCCCTCGGCGCCGGGGACGCTCAGTTCCTCGACGGCGAAGCGGCCGTCGGCCCGCAGCTCGGCCGCGGTGGGCCGGGGCCGGCTCGCGGCGTCTCGTTCTCGCTGGGCGGTGAGGTTCTCCGGAGTGAGCCGTTCTCTGGACGCGTCGCCCAGGGCCGCCAGCGCGGCGCCCAGCTCAGGGTCGAACGGCGGCGCCGTCCCCACGACGACCGCTTCGGCGGCCGGGGAGCGCCGGAGCCCGGTCATGACGCGCCGCCCCGGCAG